>NZ_BAAAZP010000081.1:0-133310 GCF_039536965.1 Nonomuraea antimicrobica
CAGCTCGCGATCATGCTGTGACCAGCACCCCCGCCGCCACGGGTTGAAAAAGCCTCAGTGGAAAGACCCGCCTGCCCCGAACCGCTTCGTAAGCGGCTTGCATGACTTCTTCGCTGGGGCGAACGTGCGCACGATCGATCCGGCGGACGTGGTTGCTGGCACCCTCGGCACTCAATACTGTGGTAAGAAAACGGGCGAACTCTCTACGGTCGGTGGTATCACCGAAGGCCCGAACACGTTTGCCGTCAACATCGGGGCGCAGCTGACCGCCTGGAGGCATGATCTTGGCGACGGCCGTGGTCGAGGCGTTATGCAGGTTCGCCACGCCCCACAGTGCTCCCTTGAGCATCGGCACTTGGCGTTCCAGCGCCCGGCAGTAATCCCAGACCTGCTCAACCGGATGCTGACTGTCCTCGGGTCCCGCGCCGAGATGAGTGATTCTGCGGGTACGAGGGTTGAGGGCCAGCTTCGACCACTGCTTGTTCTCTACGGCGACGGCCGACAGTTCGCCGGTGTTGGGATGGGATCCCACGAGCAGCATGTCGATGCGTGCGTCGCTGCTCAGCGTGCTCATCTCCAGCAGGACCATTACGTCGCCCAGCCCGGCCAGGAGCAGGACGTCGAGGACCGTTGGGATGCTGGCACGCCAGGACTGCTCCTCCGGATCTTTGACAACGACTCGGTACACCTCGTTGGCTCGGCGTACAAGCGTCCGGACGAGGTCTTCGGTGTTCATTGCGGCCAAGTCGCCGGCCGAACGTGCCAGCAAGTAACGGGGCTTCACCCTCGTGCTCCTGATGGGGTGAGATGACGAGTGTGCGCCGACCGGACGTCATACGGACAATCCGAGCGCGGCCGGTGATCGGTGTCGTACAGCACGGTCGTTATGAGGGGATGCGGTACTCGAAACGAGTCGGCCGCAGGTCCTCGTCAGCGGGTTCCCAGTTGGGTAGCAACGTTGCGGTGCCGCCGCTGGTGGTGAAGTTGGGGGTGGTGCCCGTGACGGTGATGTCGCTGACCATGAACAGGTCGACTTCGGGGAACTCGCGGGCATGCTGGACTTCGTTGGCGGTCAGCTCCACCGACGTGGGGGCGCCCGTGGTGCCCTTAACTTCCACACGTCGCTCGGCGCCGGCCTTGGTAAGGCGCAAGTCGTAGGGCTTGCCGACCTCTTTCACTGTCCAGCCGGCCTGCCTGTAGTGCTGTATCGCTAGGTCGACCGCGTGGCGCTCAACAGCCTCGCGCTTCCGCGGATCGCTCTGCCGTCCGGCACCCGTGCCATGCCTAACGCTCCTTGGAGGCTTGGGACGCGTCGGCACCTGGACAGGGTGAGTCTGGTTCAACGGGATGAGCGGAGCGCTGTCGGCAGAGGAATGCTTGGGGGTGACACCCATGAGCTTGAACAACTTGTCGGGATTGAACCGGACTGGCTTTCCGAAGCCACGGTGGAGACCGGACCGACGGATCGCGTCGCTGCCCGCCAGGGGTAGCGGACCGGTCGGGCCCAGAGGAACGTCGGTGAGCCTGGCGAGCGGCTCGATGCCGAACCGCGTTGGATACTTGACGAGGTGATCATGTGCCTCGTCGGGCCAGTGTGGGGCTGTCCCCTCATAGACGTTCCCAACCGCTTGACACACGTACAGATCGATCGTGTCGTCCAGCCAGAGCCCAAGGTCCACTCGCGGCTTCGCACCTGTTCCGAGGATGACGAAGTCCATCTTGGTGCTCGCATACTCCTTGATGCGGCTTGGGAAACCCCAGGATCGAGTCTCAAGTCCGAAGGCGAGGTTGTCCTGCCCCGTAGCGCTCTGGCTCACATGCACCATCAGAAACGAAGCTTCGGCCATATCGATCACGGTAACCGACACATGCTGTCGTTCCCCCATGAATACGGACACTTTGGAGACTGGATCTCGGGGTCCAGGGGAAGTGATGTCTCTAATAGCGATGAATCCACCTGCCCGAGTTCAAGGCCGACGTGGTGGCACTGGTGTTGTCAAGGCAGGGGTCGGATGATCACGTCGATCGGGAGGGATTTAGGAGTCAGTCGCGAGACGCTGCGGGTGTTGGTGCGGGCGCGCAGGCTCAGGGTGAGAGCGGGCAAGGTGCGGCTGGCGGTGCCGCTGCTGGTCAGGGTGCGTTGGCCGGGCACGTACGCTCGGGCGACGTGCTGGAAGAGGAGACCAAGCAGCTCAAGGACCGGATCCGGGAGCTGGAGCAAGAGCGGGACATCCGCCCGTGAGCCGGTCGATCACCGTGAGGTCGTCCTTGATGGTGATCGCGCCCTGGTCAAAGAGCATATGCTCGTTGAGCAGAGGCACAGGAGGTTGCCTGCCACGTCGTGACCACCGTGCGGCCTGCCGAGCGGGCGGACGTGGGCGCCATCGGCGTACGGGCCGTGGGGGAGCCTTTCTGCGGGTTTCCATGATCTTCAGGTGGCGAGCGGCACGCTGTTTGGGGCCAGCGGCACGGGTGCCACGAGGCAACAACGTGATCTAAGGCTCAGGTGAGCTGGGGAAACGTCTTCAAGATCGTCCCCCGCATGTCCCCTGATCAAGCTCCTACGGCTGCATATGGGCGCCCTCGGCGACCTATCAGGCGCCTGACAAGCAAAATACCTGCGGTTAAGAAACCGCAGGTCAGAGGGCGAATTGCCTGGTCGAGATGCGTGCCCCCGGCAGGATTCGAACCTGCGGCACCCGCTTTAGGAGAGCTCGACTCGTACCGGGTCGAGTATGTCTATTCATGGGCGATATGTGTGGGCTGGTTGACGTAAACCGGGTCCTGAGCAACAACTTCCAGCGACCCGTCATCTGGCTGCTGTTTGGCCTGGTCAAAGCGACATCCGTGGTGGGAGCCTTGCAAGGCGTTCCCGCTCTTCAGATGCGGGTGCTCTGTGTCGGATCAGAGCCGCTGCAGCCGGCCCAGCCAGCGGTGGCTTCGGCGTAGTGGAACACCTAGGGTGGGGGCGGGTGGTTCAGAAGCAAAACGAAACGGATAGGTCGTCAGCCGTCGTGGCTCACGTACCGCTTCCGAGATGTATGCCTCCCTCCGGCTTCTTGATCAGCTGACTCTGCAAGGCCCGCAACGGGTGTCGGCGATGCGGGCCCAAACTGTTCCGCGCGCTGCTACAGCAAAGCACGGGCCGCTTCCGCCCACTCATTGATGCGGGACGCGGCGAAGGTTACCTTCCCAACCGCACCTGAGATCTTCATCAGCGGCTTACGCAGTTGTCGGCTAAACCCACTGGCCCAGTCGACGGTCGTCCCGAACTCGTCGAGTGGTTTCATGCCCTCGCTGGACAGCTTGGCCAATTCGATCAAGCTGTGGAGGAACTCACTGTTGTCGTCCCGGCGGTGCTCGCGTGGGGTGGTGGCGAAGAAGCGCAGGATGCCTCGTACGCCGCCATCGGTCGCCTGCATCCGCTCGGCGAACCGCGTGGCACTTGCCTCAAGGTCATCTGCTGGGCCGCTGACGGCCAGGACGTATTTGGCCATGAGCGCCATTCGAACGTCGACTCGCGCACTCCTGGAGGCGGCCCGCTTGAAATCGGGGGCAGCCGCCTCTGTGAGTGCTCCGATGGCCTTGATGCAGGCGCCGATCTCCTCGAGATCGTCGGTCATCTGCACCATCTCGGTCTCGATCAGAGCGAGATCCTCCAGGAGGCCTGGCGTTTCCTGATCTTCCTCCATGTGGACGGGATAGACCGATGCGGAGCCGTCGACTGGACTACGTATGATCCTGGCGGGGGTCAGGAGATCGAATCCGTCACGCATGCCGGCTTCGAGCGCATCCTCTAGGGCCTTGCGAGCCTCGATCAGGCCACCCTTCGTTCGGGCGAATTTGATAGTCCTGACATTCGAGATGTCGAACGGGAGCCGTTTGTGGTCGCCGAGTTGGATTGTGGGCTTCCCGGTAGCGTGACGTAGTCCGAGCTCGTACATCACATTCGGATTGCCGCCACCCAGATCGGCGATGACGATGTCGGCTTCTCGGATGTGGCGGCAGATCTGGTCCGTGATCTCGCCAGAGCCGGGTAGATCGTCCGCGCGGACCGGCTTGATGCCGAACCTTCCACAGGCGGCCAGGATGACGTGCTCGAAGATCTCCAAGGCTTCCTCGTAGGTCTTCCGCTTTCGACTACCAGGAGCTGCGAATGAGTCACCGATCGGGCCGATGGCGAAACACGTTCGTACGTGCGCCAGCTCATTCGGTTCGTCCGGCGGCTCAGCGAGAGTGGGCGGGGCAATGACAGTCATCCGGGCTCCTCCATTTCTCGGGCGGCATATCTGACGCCCGTCTCCAGGTCTTCGGCGTAGACCGGAACTTGGTCAACGCCGAGCGTGTCCAGCAGGAACGCGGTAGGAACGCGATAACGGTTGCCGACTCGGACGACGGGGCAAGGGAAGCGCCCGATGCGGATCAAGCGGTAAGCGGTCTCCGGATGAATGCCGAGGGCTCTGGCGGCGGTGCGCAGGTCGACGGCGAGAGGAAGGCCGAATATCTCGGCGAAGGTCAGCGGTGTCCCAGTCATCAGGCTGCTCCCACCCGACGCAGCGACAGGGCTCCGATGGGCCGACCCTCGGGGGGTCGCCGCGCGCGGTAGACGATGTCCTGTAGCCCGAGTCGATGGGCGAGCATTCCGAGCCGTTCGCCTTCGATCTGTGTGGGAGAGGCGGTGAAGCGGATCGGGGCGGACAGCCCATCTGCTCGTCCCGGTGGCGTGATTTCCAGTTCCCACCGGTCCCGGGTGAACAGGTCCAGGTCATCCGGCGGTATGAGAATGGCGGGATCTTCCAGGAGGATCTCACGCCTGCCGCTCCTCACCGCGGAGCAGGTTCTGTTCGCCGCGGACTTGAGCAGCTTGTCGCTCGCACCGGGCGACTCGGCGTCGGCGGACGTCAAACCCTCCAGAAAAGAGGTGACCATTTCAGCCTCGAGGTCCTCGTGGCTCACGCGTATCCAGGCGGAGACCATGGAAATGGCGCGGCGCATCCAGGGTTCCCCCAGCCACACGGCGAACAGTCGCGCCATGTCGTCCCCCGGCTCCTCGCGCTGTGCCGCGAGAATGGCCTCGCGCCAGACCATGTCACGCAGCGTCGTGTCGCCAGCGAGGCCGCGCACCGCGTCCCGAGCCTGGTACGGGGTCAGGTGAACCTTGCCGAATTCGATCGACAGACCGGCATGCTCGCCCGAAGCGATCCGCTCGTCGATCCGTTGAAACAGGTCGCTCCTCTGGTGCAGTGGCATGGGTACTCCTCATCGGTGTCGGTCGATCGCGTTGAGGAACCGTCGTACGTGGGGATGTCGGTCGGCGCCGACGGCAAAGAGTAGGGCGTCGACGGCTTCAGCCTGGATCGGATCCCAGTTCGCGGCACGCTGCCAACGCAGCATCACGTCGCGGAGAGCGCCGACTGGCCCGCGAGCACGCAGTGTCCGCCTGATCAGCAGCACGGTCATGTCGAAAACTTCGTCATCGGCGGTTTGGGCCCCGAACCAGGTCAGATCGGAGCGGAGCAGCTTGGAGAGGACACGCGTCGCGTACCAGGCTTGCGCGCCTTCGGACTCCGTCCAGTCGCACAGTTCCCGTAGCACGACACGCCGGTCGCCTCGGCGGAACAGATGAAGTATGGCGTCGTCCACAGCCTGATCGACGTAATGGTTCGGGTCCGCATCCGCGCTCCTGACGACCTTGCGCATTAGTGCCAAAGCCGGACGGAGCGGAGCGATTCCGGAGTCGCTGCCACAGGTGACGGCCACGACACACCGTAAGGGCCAGCGCTGGTCGTACGCCCAGCTTCCCAGGCAGGCTGCGGTCTCTTGCGAGAGGTTCGAGTCGTTCATCAGAATCCGCAGAGCTCTGGCCGCCACGGCTCGCCCCGAGGGACCGCCGGACATCGCACACGTCTGGATTCGGCGCAGCCGTCCGTTCCCCCGCTTCGCCGGAACCGACAACGCGAGGGCCCAACCCGCTCGCTCGATCAGGTCATGCCCCTCGACACCCCGAAGCCAGGACACGAGAGAATCAGCCGAGGGCCCATGCCATATGTGACGCAATATGGCTCCTGGCCACTGGCAGCGAGCGAAGAACATGCGGGTTTCCGGAGGTCTGCCGGGGCGCTGAACCGTGTCGGTGCGAACACCGGCCAGGCACAGGAGGGCGTGAAGGGAACGCTGTCCCCCTTGACAGGTGATGCTCGTATCGACCACTTCCTGGGCATGCGACACCGTGGCCAGACGATCAGCCTGCTCTGCGATGGTCTGCGGACTGGAGCCCGCGAAGACCGCCGCCGCGAGGAGCGCGTTCATGGCCGGTGGATCATCCAGCCACTTCGGCAGGAGTTCTGCGATCTCGCGGTCAGCCTGCTCGGCCAGGGTTACATCGATATATGCGGCACGCGCACCCGCCGATTCGGCTGACCCCGTGGCGGTGACTATCGCCTTCGCCACGTCCACCGCGTCCCGAGGCGAGGCGCCTGGCGGGAGGAGTTCTGGCAACAGTTCCGAGGGGAGTTTGCCAAGAAGTCGCCTCCGGTCCTCGTTTTCGGGGACAGCCAGGGCGAGCTTTGCCTGCAAGACCTCCTGGGGGTCCGGGGGCGTGCAGTGGATTGGAGCCATGTCGAGGAGGTCGTCCAATTGGGTCGTGAGTTCGGGATCGTCCGGAAGGACGACAGCCATCACCGCGCCTGCCTCCAAGAGCCGGGCGCCTATCGAGGTGAGGGCCGCTCCGTTCCTGATCAGGCCGCCGAGAGTGCCTTCAACCAGATATCCGTTCGCCTCGCCGGAGGCCGGCTGCCAGGTGCCGAAATCGAGATCGCCGTCCAGGTGACGAATGGAAGCGGCGGCACCGTGCTCGCGGCACAGCAAGTTCAGTGCGGCTATACGACGGCCCGTTCCACGTCCTCCAGCCAGGAGCACGATTCCGCTGCGGCTCTTCTCCTGTGCCTTCTTCATCCAATGGGGAGGAACGAACCCCATCGCGGCTTCCGCGAGCAGGCTCTGGGGCAACCTGCCCCGAAATTTGTCAGCGTGATGCAGGCGCGGTTCGGCCGTAACATGGCCGCTCATTCTCTGACTTCCGCCTATGCGACCGGTGTTCACCATCTGGCCAACGGCGACGGAAATGTGGAGCGGGGAATCCGACCCGGAGTACGGATTTTCAGACATCCTGGCCACCCGGGTCGGGCGTAACCGTGTCTGTAGTCCAGAAAGTCAATGGAAGACCTCCATCTATGGGGGGCGGCTGGGGAGCTTGGTGGTCAGTCCCCGGGCTTCTCCTCTTGGCGTGAGTGTCCACTGGCCACACAGGAGCTTCGGCACCGCGAGTGCACAGGGTGTGTGATATAGATCTCATTCGCGCCCGTTGAGCTCGTCTGGTGTGCCTCAGCCGCGGTAGGTGATGGCTTGGTCGCCGTGGATGATGCCGGTGTTCAGATTGCCGCGGGTGACCTTGTTGATCTCTTGTACCTGCCAGCTCGGCTTGTCGGGGGCGGAGGAGGGAGGCGGGTCGCTCGGGCCCGGCTCCCCGAAGAAGCAGCGGTCGAAAAGGTTGCCCGAAGGAGCCGGCAGATGGATCCATGCCTGCTGCTGGAAACTCTTGCCCCGGACGGTCGCCGACACGCTGATGAAGTGATCGGGGTGAAGCGTCCGGCCGCTGAGAACAGCGTCCTCGTAGCAGCGGTCCGAGAGGATGGCCGCCACCCGGGTCACATGCGGGCTCGCCGCGGCCATGATCGTCTTGAGTTGGTCGGCGTTGAGAAGGCGATGAGTGTCGTTGCGGGGGGTACCGTTTCCGTCGTGCTCCACGCCGTTGACGGGTAGCGGGCCAATGTGGAGGCTGACGCGAAGCCGGATCGGGATCGGGCTCGCGGTGTCTTCGGAAAGAACGTTCTGCAGCTCCCGGAGCCACGGGTCGATGACAAGCGGCATCTTGCTCGGATTGAACCCGAACACGTATCCGTCGCCTCGGCCTTGAGGAAATTCACGGTCCTTCCATACCTTCGCGAGGCCGGCGCGTTCGAGTGATGACTTGAGGATTCCCTGAATGAGTGGCACGACTACCTCGTGCTCGACGGAACTGAGTTCTGTGAAGCCCTCCGCATCTACTGCGAGGATTCCCCGATAGTCGGGAATCAGGATGCTCTGATTGCTGCCGTGAGCCGGCCCGCCATTCATAGATTGCTCCTTTCTTCTTCAGATTTCGAGCTCGCTCGCGAACGCGCGCAGAGCCGGAAGATCTGTGATCGTGATGGAGTTTCGCCCGGTGTCGACGCCGAAGGGTTCCAACTGCTTGAGTAATTCCGAGAGGGTGTTCCGGCCGACCCCGAGATGCCGGCTGAGGTCGAGGCGGGTGAAGCACAACACCGCTCGCTCGTCGGGTCGGGCATCGCCTTGGCTTCGCTCGGCAAGTCTGGCCAAGGCGAACGCCAGTCGGGTGCTGGGATGGCCGTTGCCCTGCACCACCATCGACTCGAGGAGGCGTTCATGCGCGTGCGCCACTGCCTGTGCGGCGAGCGCGGTCCTCGCCATGGCTGTGCAGTACACGTCGGCGGGAACGCAGGCGACCTGGCATGAGCTCAGCGCCTCGACGCTCGCGAAACGACGGCGGCGCCACAGCACGGCGGTCCTTCCCAGGACCTCTTGTGATCCGCGGAAGGCCAGGACGTTGCATTCGCCGTTGGATTCGACTCGCTGCACTTTGACCTGGCCATCGAGAATGATGACGACATGATTGCCGGGCTCACCCTGCCTGAGAATGAGCTCCTTGGCGCGATAGCGGACCCTGCGGGAATTGGCGATGAGCTCTTCCCAGACTTCCCGCTCTGGAGTTGTATTCATGGGGCGATTTTAGGGCGATGCGGCCAGGTGCGGAGCTATATCAAAGTTCTTAATAATCAAGCCAGGGCGTCATTGCATGTTGCTCTTCATGGTTAGCTGGCCACAGTGTTGCGATAGTGATGTGAAAGATATTCTTCTAATTGTGAATGGGTAGAGCTTCGAGAGCTTGAGGCGTGAAGCGGAACGCCGTAATCGACCGTATGAGTTCCATCGCGATCTGGGCATGATGGTGGCAGGACCGAGAGATGGCAAATGCTGCTGTGTGGACGAGTGGTGCAAGGCCAGGGGAAAGGTGGCGTGGTGCATGGCCAGGGACGCCGTGGCCACCCCCGCTTAGCGTTGTGGATCGTTGCGGCTACCGACAGGCCCCATGGCGCCCCGGTGGTCGTGGCAGGCGTATCCGTGATGTGGCGATAGCTGCCGGCCCGCTTCGACGCGCGAGACGGTCCATGACGTGCTCAATGAGCATCATCGAAGGTGTCCGTCAGTCGGCCCGATCCACCCACCCAGGCATGGAGAAGGGCACGGTCGATGTGGACAGCAGCACGACCCGCCGCACCGAGCTAACCCACCGGTCGAGGAAAGGCGCGCACTCCACCATCCCGCCCGCAGAACGCGCCTGTTCACGAGCACGCCGTGGTTCGCGATGGTCCAGCAGCAGATCGTACCGGTTGGTGCCGCGCGTGTAGTGCTCCTTGGTGTGGTCGATGACATGGGCGGAGCCGAGCGAGTGGACCAGTGCGGTGTTGGGGGTACTGCACACGCCGATCGCCTCCGCGCATCCAGTTCGATGCGATCTGCTTGATCACTCAAGGCGTGCCGGGCGGCCCTGTCGCCCCTCCACCATCGAGCGTGCGAGCAGCTTGTCGATGCTACGGCGTTCGCATTTGTTGGGACGGCCCCTGCCACGAGCTCGGATGGGTCACTGTCACGGTCTCCTAGGCGGATCGCCACCCTCCACGCGGCCTTCCAGGCGCATCCGGAACGGTTCCGCGGCCGGCGACCCTATCCACCGGCACTGCCGACCAAGGTGTGGATCAACCAGCCACCCGTGACCTCCGAGACCAGCACCTCACCACAAAGCACGCAAGTAGCCTGACGTCTCACCGGGTTTGACAGGTTCCGCCAGCATCCAGGACCCGGCCCGGCCAGGGTACGAGGAGTGCTGACATCCTCAACAGCGACGGCCGGGGCGGGGGAGCTCGGATTTTGCGCACGTATTTGGCACGATCAGCGGCTGTCGTTGTCGGTACCCCAGGCGGTCGTAGCGGGCCACTGACACCCGGATGGCCCAGAATTGCGGTTTGACCTGGGGAAACGCCTTCAAGATCATCCCGCGCATGTCCCCTGATCATGGTCTTACGGCTGCATGCGGGCACCGTCGGTTGCCTATCAAGGTCCACAAAACAAAGACCTGCGGCTGAGAAACCGCAGGTCAGGGGCCAAAAACGCCGATCTAGGCGAGTGCCCCCGGCAGGATTCGAACCTGCGGCACCCGCTTTAGGAGAGCGGTGCTCTATCCCCTGAGCTACGGAGGCGGACTCTCGTAAGCCTAGCGAAAGTCTGGCACTCTGTGGGACCTGGGGGCGCGATCTGTTGGGCGGGGTTGGTTATGGGTGGTCTGAGCTGCGGTAAAGGCATGACAAGTGATCAGATTCGTGGGCATCGTGCGTGGATAGCGTCTGCCTGTGAGCAGGAGGCGAAGCACGCAAGCCCGTCGGCGGCCCGTGGTGTTGTTCGGTGCGTTGCTGGCGCCGGCGATTCTTGCGGGTGGGTTGTTGGCGGGGGAGATCCGGGGGTTCGAGGAGGGGCGCCAGGGGGGTGGCGCGGTGGGTGGTGGGGCGGCGAGTGTGGCGTTCGAGCCGGTGATCGTGCCTGCGCCGGCGCGGCCTGATCGGCGGTATGCGGGGGTTGTGCCTGCGCCGGCGCGGTCGATGCCGCAGGAGCGGGGGCGGGAGCAGAGGCGGGAGGTGGTTGATGAGGAGGTTCGTCCGGAGGTGGTGGAGGAGCCTGTTACGCCGGTTCCTGTGCGTACTCAGGATGGATGTCCGGGGGAGTGGGTGGATACGTGGTTGTGGGAGTTGTGCCGGGATCGGGAGCAGGAGGGGATGGCTGGGGAGAGTTTGGTGCCGGGGATGTGAACTTGGAGGGTCTGTCTGGCGTACCTCCTCTTGAGGATGGGTTGGTGGGGCTTGCGGGTGCGGCTGGGTTGGCAAAGTGGGCTATTTGTCTCATAGCAGCTCTTCGGAGTTCGGTCCGGGCATGCGGGGGGCTGTAGTAACGTGCGTGCCTGACCTGGGTAACGAGTTTGCAAACGGAGGAGTCGAAGGTGCCAGCCCCTCGATCAGCGGGTCTGATCGCGGTTGTCATGGCGGTGGCTTCTCTCTTCGTGTCCTGTGGGCAGGCGCCGGTGCAGGCTCAGGCGTTCGTACGGGTGCAGGACGGCCGGTACGCGCTCGAGCGGCAGGATCCGGCGGATCTGACCGAGTTGCGGAAAGAGGCCGAGCGGTCGGCCAAGGAGCTCGAGGACGCCACCAAGGCTCTGGAGAAGCGGCGGGCCGACATCGCCGCCTCCGAGAAGGAGCTCAAGACCAAGCTGGCCGCGTTGCAGGAGCTTGAGCGGCGGCTTGCGGTGATGCGGCAGCCCGTGTCGCAGATGGCCGAGCTGATGTATCAGCAGCCGCTCATGGCCGGGGGGATCGTCCCGTTCCTGTCGGGCAGCGCCGATGAGAAGACCCTGCGGGCGATGATGGACGCGAACCAGATGGTGTCCGCACGCCAGCACGCCGTCGAGCAGACCAGCGCCCTGTACAAAGAGGCCGAGCGGCTGGCCGGTGAGGCGCAGGAGCTTCGGGCCGGCAATCTGCTGGGGGAGGCGCAGCTCGCGGCCGAGGTTGACACGTTGCGGCAGCGTTCGGACAAGATCGTGAAGTCGCTGACCGAGGCGCTCGTGAAGCTGGGGATCAAGGTCGACAAGGTCGGACGGGATGCGCTCGGGTGCAATCCGCTGCGGGCGGCGACGGCCGACAGTTACCCCAATGGGCTGATTCCCAAGGGCATGCTGTGTCCGCTGCAGCAGAAGGGCCACAGTCTCAGGGCGGATGCCACGATCGCCTTCGTGAGCCTGAACGAGGCCTACCGGCAGCGGTTCGGGAAGGCGATGTGCGTGACGGACGCGTATCGGAGCCTTGCCGAGCAGCAGTCCGTCTACTATCGGCGGCCTGGGTTCGCGGCGGTGCCGGGGCGGAGCAACCACGGGCTCGGGCTGGCAGTGGACCTGTGTGGCGGGGTGGAGAGGTCGGGGTCGGCGGAGTTCGTGTGGATGGAGAAGAACTCCAAGCGGTACGGGTGGTTCCACCCCGCCTGGGCCTACAGCGGTCCGTTCGAGCCCTGGCACTGGGAATACGACCCCAAGCTCGATTCGCCGCTCTGAGGCCGGCGGTCAGACTGTGACCACCTCTGAGCTGCAGAAGGCGCAGCGAGAGGCGGCCTTGGGGATCTCCGACAGGCATTCGGGACATTCGTGGGTCGTCGACTCGACCTTGGCGGCCGTGCGGTCGCGGAAATGCGTGTACGGCTTGACCACCAGGAAGTAGACCACCCCGGCGACCATCAGGAACGAGATGACCGCGTTGATGAAGTTGCCGTACATGAAGTTGGACTGGCCCACGGTGATCTTGAGTGAGGAGAAGTCGGGCAGGCCGCCGAACGCCGAGATCAGCGGCGTCAGGAGGTCGGCCACGAACGACTGCACGATCGCGTTGAAAGCGGCCCCGATGACCACGGCCACGGCCAGGTCGATGACGTTGCCCTGCATGAGGAATTTCTTGAATCCGTTCACGGAAAGAGATCGTAGCCGAACGATTACCTTTAGTTAGTTGTGATCGTGATGGAAAGGCGGGAGTGGGCCTGAGCGGTGGCCAGTTCGGCGGCCTGGGACGGGGTCGCGGCGAGGACGAGGAGAGTGCCGTCGGCTGACGAGGATCGGGCCGAGGGTTTGGGGATGGTGATGACCTTCGTGTCGGTGACGATCGCGTGGGCCGGGCCGGCCTGGTCGTGGCTGGCGAGGACGGTGATGGTGGAGCCGGGGGCGAGGAGCGAGGCGGTGGCGGCGTCGGCTATGCGGATGGGGGTGGCGACCATGCCCGGCGGCATCGGGTAGGAGGTCAGGAGGCGGACGTCGGTCAGTGGCTCGCCCATGCGCATGGGGGTGGCCAGGGTTTGACCGGTGGCGAGGGTGCGGATCGCTCCTTTCGGCGGGAGGTTGAGTGCCGCCGGGCGGAAGTCTCCCGGTCGCAGGGGGCCGGGAGGCAGGTCGCGGGAGGCGACCAGGACCGTGGGCGCGGAGGCGGCGGGACGGGTGGCCATGAACGCCGAGATGACGGCCAGGGCGGCGAGCGCCGCCGCGATGAGGCGGCGGCGACGGCCGTAGCGGGACAGCCAGGATCGGATCACGGCAGCTCGAAGGGGAGCTTGATGCCGTCGAGGGCCTGGCCGCAGGGGCACGTGCGTTCGTCCGGGAGCGACTGGACGGCCTCGGAGACCAGGGTGCGCATGCGTGTCACGTTTTGGGCGAAGAACTCCAGGACCTCGTCGTGGGTGACGCCCTGGCCCGCCTCGACCCCGGCGTCGTGGTCGGTGACCAGGGAGACGGAGGTGTAGCAGAGGGCCAGCTCGCGGGCCAGGAGGGCCTCGGGGAAGCCGGTCATGCCGACGATCGACCAGCCGTTGCCCGCGAACCACTGCGACTCGGCCCGCGTCGAGAACCGGGGGCCCTCGATGACCACCAGCGTGCCGCCGTCGACGGTCTCCCAGCCGGTTTCGCGGGCCGTCCGGACGGCGGTGGAGCGGCCGGACGGGCAGTAGGGGTCGGCGAAGGAGACATGGACCGCGCCGTCGATGTCGTAGTAAGTCTGTACGCGCCCTGACGTGCGGTCGACGAGCTGGTCGGGGACGACGATGGCGCCCGGCCCGTACTCGGCTCTCAGCGAGCCTACGGCGCTCGGCGCGAGCACCTGGCGGACGCCGAGCGAGCGCAGGGCCCAGAGGTTGGCGCGATAGGGGATACGGTGTGGCGGGAAGCGGTGATCCCGCCCGTGTCTGGGGATGAACGCCACGGAGCGCGAGCCGATGCGTCCGACCGTGACGACATCGCTCGGGGGGCCGTAAGGCGTGGCGAGCTCGATCTCCTCCGCGTCGTCGAGCAGGGAGTAGAAGCCTGAACCGCCGATGACGCCGATGTCTGCGCGAGTGACCATGGCGCTGAGAGTAGCCGGAGCGGTGCGAGGGCAGGGAAACCCGAATGGCATTCTGTGGATAACTCGATCGCGCTGCGTGGGCACACCAGTACGAAGAGTAGGATCGCCGCATGCGGCAACAGGGCCTCACCCTCGTCATCGTCGCGCTCATGCTCGGCATGCTGCTGGCGGCGCTCGATCAGACGATCGTGTCCACGGCCCTGCCGACGATCGTGGGAGACCTCGGCGGGCTGGAGGAGTTGTCGTGGGTCGTCACCGCCTATCTGCTCGCCTCGACCGTCTCCACTCCGCTGTGGGGGAAGCTGGGCGACCAGTACGGGCGCAAGCGGCTCTTCATCGGCGCCATCTGCATCTTCCTGGTCGGGTCGGCCCTTTGCGGGCTGAGTCGGAACATGGGGGAGCTGATCGCGTTCCGTGCCCTTCAGGGGCTTGGCGGGGGCGGGCTGATGGTGCTGGCCCAGGCCATTGTGGGCGACGTCGTCTCGGCCCGGGAGCGAGGGAGGTACCAAGGGTTCTTCGGCGCGGTCTTCGCGGTGTCCAGCATCGTCGGGCCGCTGCTCGGCGGGCTGTTCGTCGATCATCTGTCGTGGCACTGGGTGTTCTACGTCAATCTGCCGCTGGGGGCCGTCGCGTTGTTCGTGATCGTGACGGTGCTGCCGGGGGATGGCTCGCGTACCAGGCACATGATCGACTACGCGGGGGTGGTGCTGCTCGGCGGGGCGACTTCGTGCGTGGTGCTGATCGCGACATGGGGCGGGACGACGTACCGATGGAACGATCCAGTGATCGTGGGGCTGGCCGGAGCGGCGGTCGCGCTGCTGGCCGGATGGGTGATCGCCGCACGGCGGGTGGCCGAGCCGGTGTTGCCGCTCGGGCTGTTCGGGGTCAGGGCGTTCGCGATGTCGTCGGCGGTGGGGTTCGTGGTGGGGTTCGGGATGTTCGGGGCGCTCACCTATCTGCCGCTCTACCTGCAGGTGGTGCACGGGGTCAGTCCGACCCTGTCGGGGGTGTACCTGCTGCCGATGATGGCGGGCATGCTGAGCATGTCGATCGTGAGCGGGCAGATCATCTCCAAGACCGGGAGATATCGGTTCCTCCCCATCGGGGGGACCGCTGCCGCGAGTGTGGGGATGTTCCTGCTGTCCACGATGACGGAGGACAGCAGTCTGCTGGTCATGGGGTGTTTTCTGCTGGTGCTCGGGGCCGGGCTGGGGATGACCATGCAGGTGCTGGTGATCGTGGTGCAGAACGCGGTCGACTTCAAGGATCTCGGCGTGGCCACGTCGGGGGCGACGTTCTTCCGGTCGATCGGAGGGTCGTTCGGGGTGGCGGCGTTGGGGGCGGTGTTCGCCGCCACGCTGGACGACGATCTGCGGCGGGTGCTCCGCGGCGCCGGGTTGCCTCCCGGGTTCGATCCCGCGAGGGTTCGGGAGGATCCGACCGCCATCCAGCGGTTGCCGCAGGGGCTCGCGCACGGGTTCCTGCATGTCTACGCGGACGCGATCGTGGCCGTCTTCCGGGTCGCGGCGCCCGTGATGCTTGGGGCGTTCCTCCTCAGTTGGTTCATACCGCAGGCGCGGCTCAGGGAGACGACCAAGGCGGCCGATCTGGGGGAAGGGCTGGGGGCGACGTCCGCGGAGCGGTCCTCGCTGGCGGAGGTGGAGCGGGGGCTCGTCCGGCTGGCCGACGCCGACCTGCGGCGGGGCTATTACGACCGGCTCGGGGAGGTGGCGGGGTTGAACGGGATCTCGCCGCAGGGCGTGTGGATCATCGCCAGGCTGGGCGGGGAGGGGTGGGTGCGCTGCGCGGAGCTGGCCGCGCGGGCCAAGGTGAGCAAGGAATACGGACGGCCGTACGTCGATCAACTGGTGGACGTGGGGCTGGTGCGGCGGTCGGATGACGGGGACGCGTTGCGGCTCACGGAGGCGGGAAAACGGGCGGCTTCGCGGCTTTTGCAGTGCGCGTGTGAGGGGTTGAGGTTGTTGGTGGCGGATTGGGGGGCACATCCGCAGCTCGCACGGCTCGCGGATCGGATCGCGGAGGAACTGCTGGGGGCGGAGGTTGATCGGCCTCGGTAGCGGGGGTGGGTGGCCCTTTTGAGGGTGACTTGTGGGGTGGAGGCGGGTGGCACGTTTGACGTACGGCGGGGGCGGCGGCGCCCTCGGACGTGGTGTCGAGGGCGCTGCCGGTAAGCGGCTCTATGCGCTGCTCTTGAGTTGTTGTTCGAGTATGAGTTTGAGGTGCATGAGGTCGATTCTGAGGGAGTCGAATCGTTCGAGTACCTGGTTGTGCGCGGAGGTGAAGCAGTCGTTGATCTGATGGCGAAGACCTGCGATCTCCACGCCGTGAGCCGCCAGGTCGTCGTTGATCCCTGTCTCGATGGCTGTGATCATCTTCTTCAGTTCGGTGATGACCGAGGCCGGGGTGGCGTCTCCGGAGTACATGGTTGCTTCGATTGCTTGCATACGACGCTTCAGGTCGAGAAGCTCTGCCTCTACGTCCACGGACAACTGTGCCTTTGCATTAGCTGGGAGGGAGGCCGGGCTGTTGATCTTCCCTGGTCTCCACAGGTGTGCGAGCACATGATGGCAAGCCCGGGGCCATGTGTGGGCGGGGGTTTAGAGGACCGCCGTCGGGCGGGTGAGGTTTTCTCCACCGGGTTGTTGTCGAGATGCAGGGAAATGTCCGGTGTGGCGCGGATGGGTCCGTCTTTGTCTGGGGGAGGAAAGCAATCCCCTGGGTGTGATTCTTTGAGGCGATGTCGCCGGGGGGAGTGCTGGGCGCGGGGCCAGGGTGTTCGCGGATCTTGACGGAGTCGCAGGCTGCTGCCGGGTGACCGGCGTGCGTCGTCGCGGGAGATGGCGGAGGCGCGGCGCGGCGCGGGTGCAGGCCGATCGTTGGATGGGCCGTTGCGGGGCCTGGAAGCCCGACGGCGCCTCGTGGCCGCATCGGTCCGCCTCGATGGCTTAGAGCGGGCGCGGCGGGCCTTTCCGGGCCCTACAGCGGGTCTTGTGCGTTCGCGGGACGGGGGATCGGCTGGGGCGTCAGTGCCGATGCGGTGGGCCGCCGGGAGCGGGCCCCGGTGGGGTTCGCGGGTGGGGCGATGTGGCGTCTCCCGCGTACGGACCGGGGCTTGTCCTCAGTTGGAGGCGGCCGCCGGCGCCGGGGCGGTGGTGGACTTGCTCTCCGACGACTTGCCCTCCGAGGACTTGCTCTCCGTCGACTTGCTCTCGCCTGACTTGCTCTCCCCCGACGAAGCAGAAGAGGAGGTGGCCGAGGACGACGAGCGGTTGTCGGTCCGGTAGAAGCCCGAGCCCTTGAACACGATGCCGACCGCGGAGAACACCTTCCGCAGGTTGCCCTGGCAGTTCGGGCAGACCGTCAGCGCATCGTCGGTGAACTTCTGAACGACTTCGAGTTGCTCACCGCAGTCGTTGCAGGCGTACTGATACGTCGGCACGCGCTCCTCCTTACAAGTCCTTACAAGCTTTGGCACTCGAGCGATGCGACTGCTAATGGTAACCGATGGGGTCAAACAGCTATTCCAAACCCCGCTCGCCGTACCAGCCGGCCAGCTTGCCGCTGCGGCTGACGGCGCGCAGGCGGCGTTCGACCTGGTCGCGGCAGGCGGCGGTGGTGACGAGGAGGAGTTGGTCGTCGACGCGGATGCGGGTGGTGGCGGCCGGTACGAAGGATTTGCCGTCGCGTACGACCAAGGTCACCGCGGCGCCGGCGGGCAGGCGGAGCTCGAAGACCTCCACACCGTGCAGCCGCGAGCCGGTCGGGACCTTGACCTGCAACAGGTCGGCCTTGAGCTCCTCCAGAGGCGCCGACTCCACCGACAGGTCGTGGGCCTCGCCCGGCGCGGAGACTCCCAGCACGCGCGCCACGAACGGCAGCGTCGGCCCCTGGAGCAGGGTGAACACGACGACGATCACGAAGACCTGGTTGAACAGCGCTTTGGAGCCTTCGACGCCGGCCGCCCACGGGATGGTGGCCAGGACGATGGGGATCGCGCCACGCAGCCCGGCCCACGACAGGAACGCCTGGTCGCGCCAGCCCACCCAGCCCAGCCGCAGCGCCCAGGAGAGGGACGTGCTGACCACGACCGAGAGCGGACGGGCCAGGAGCACCAGGACCGTTCCGGTGATCAGGCCGGGGACGATGGCCGAGGGCATCTCCACGACGTCGGCCAGCATGCCGAGCATGACGAACAGGCCGATCTGCGCCAGCCACGCGGCTCCCTCCGCGAAACCCCTGGTCGCGGCGCGGTGGGGCAGGCGCGAATTGCCCAGGATGAGGGCCGTCAGGTAGACGGCCAGGAAGCCCGAGCCGTGCAGCAGGACGGCGCCGCCGTACGAGACGAACGTGAGCGCCAGCACGGCGATGGGATAGAGGCCCGAGGCGGGCAGGGCGACGTGGCGCAGGGCGTACGCACCGGCGGGGCCGACGGCGAGCCCGATCGCCGCGCCGATGATCAGCTCGATGGAGGTCTCCAGCAGGAACGTTCCCAGCGTCGCCTGGGAGCCCGACGCCCCGCTGAGCAGCACCACGGCGATGACCGTGGGCGCGTCGTTGAAGCCCGACTCGGCTTCCAGCACCCCCGCCAGGCGCGGCGGCAGCGGCAGCCGGCGCAGGACGGAGAAGACGGCCGCGGCGTCCGTGGACGCCAGCACCGCGCCGAAGACGAGCGCCGTCGTGCCGTCGATCCCGAGCAGTCCCTGAACGGCCAGCGCCACCACCACGATGCTGACCGTCACGCCCACGGTGGCCAGCATCAGGGCCAAGGGGACGGAACGGCGCACGTGGGACCAGTTCGTGGTCAGACCGCCCTCGGCCAGGATGACCGCCAGCGCCGACAGGCCGATCTGCTGCGCGAGCTCAGGGCTCTCGAACGGGATGCCGAACCCGGAAGGCCCCACGGCCAGCCCGAAGCCCAGGAACACCAGCAGGCTGGGCAGACCGCTGCGATGCGCGAGGCGTACGGACGCGATGGCCGCGATGACGATCCCGGCGCCGACGAGGAGCCAGACATTCAGCGTCATCTGGCTCCCCTCTCGTACCTGCGTTCACATAAGCCTAGTGAGTCCCGAGGGTGTCATCGCATACCTGATCTGCCGGTCATGCGGCTCGTGGGGGACACCGTCGATCAGCTCGCCGTCGTGCAGCAACGCCACCGTCGGAACGTTCGGCCCGACCCGGGCGAGGGCCCGGTCGTACGAGCCGCCGCCACGTCCCAGGCGTACTCCGGTTTGCCGGTCCACCGCCAGGGCGGGCACGATCACGAGGGCGGCCGTGCGTACGGCGTCCACGCCCCGCCGGGTGTCCACCGGCTCCATGATCCCGTGGCGTCCCGGGGCGAGCGTGTCAGGTCCGTCGTACACCGCCCAATCCAGGTCGTTGTCCTGCCTCAGGACGGGGAGGATGACTGTGGCTCCATGTTTCCAGAGAGCGAACACGAGCCCGTGCGTCTCCGGCTCCGACCCCGTTGACCAGTAGCAGGCCACCAGGCCGGCCATCTGGACCCAGGGTTGTTCGAGCAGAGTTTCGCGAACCTTGACGGCGTTCGCGTGTAGTTGTTCGGGGGAGAGGGCAGCGCGTGCCTCATTCAGTTGACGGCGCAGGTTCAGCTTGTCCACAGGTCCCTCCACTAGGGTCTACTCATGGCTGACTTTGACCCTGTGACGAAAGCCGTCGTGCCCGCCGCGGGTCTGGGCACCCGGTTTCTTCCGGCGACCAAGGCGACACCCAAAGAGATGTTGCCCATCGTCGACAAGCCCGCGATCCAGTATGTCGTCGAAGAGGCCGCCTCCGCCGGGCTGCTCGACGTTCTCATGGTCACCGGCAAGAACAAACGCTCGATCGAAGACCACTTCGACCGGGCGTTCGAGCTGGAGGAGGCCCTTGAGGCCAAGGGCGACGAGCACCGGCTCTCCCAGGTTCGCGAGCCCGCCTCCCTGGCGACCCTGCATTATGTACGCCAGGGCGTGCCGAAGGGGCTCGGCCACGCGGTGCTCTGCGCCAAACACCACGTCGGCGACCACCCCTTCGCCTGCCTGCTCGGCGACGACCTGATCGACCATCGCGACCACCTGCTGCGGCGCATGATCGAGGTGCGCAACACGTTCGGCGGAAGCGTGATCGCGCTGATGGAGGTGCCGAAGGAGCAGGTCTCGCTGTACGGCGTGGCGACCATCGCGCCGACCGACGAGGACGACGTCGTACGCGTGACCGACCTCGTCGAGAAGCCGCCGGCCGACGAGGCGCCGTCCAACTGGGCGATCATCGGGCGCTATGTCATCGACCCGGCGGTGTTCGAGGTGCTGGAGAGCACGCCGCCCGGGCGCGGCAACGAGATCCAGCTCACCGACGCCCTGCGCACGCTCGCCGGGCGCGGCTCCGAGGACGGCGGACCGGTGCACGGCGTGCTCTTCAGGGGCCGGCGGTATGACACGGGTGACAAGCTGGACTATTTGCGGACAGTGGTGAAATTCGCGGCGGACCGAAAGGACCTGGCGCCGGAGTTCGTGCCGTGGCTACGGGAGTTCCTCGATGAAATCAGTTGACGGGCATCTGGCCGAGATCCTGGCCACTGTACGTCCGCTGGCCCCTCTTGAGCTGGAGCTGGAGCAGGCTCTGGGCGCGACGCTGGCGGAGGACGTGTCGTCGCCGGTGCCGCTGCCGCCGTTCGACAACTCGGCCATGGACGGATACGCCGTGCGGGCCGAGGACCTGTCGGAGATTCCGGTCACGTTGCCGGTGATCGACGACGTCGCGGCCGGGTCCGTGGAGCTGCGGGCGGTGGGGCCGGGTCACTCCGTACGCATCATGACCGGCGCGCCCCTGCCGGCCGGGGCCGACGCCGTGGTGCCGGTGGAGTGGACGGACGGGGGGACGGTCTCCGTCCGCATCGACCGCCGCGCCGAGGCGGGCAACGCGGTCCGGCGCGCGGGTGAAGACGTACAGGCCGGCGAGATCGTGCTCAAGTCGGGCACCGTGATCGGCTCCGCGCAGCTCGGGATCATCGCCGGGGTGGGGCGGCGGCGCGTCTGGGCCCGGCCGCGGCCCCGGGTCGTGGTCATCTCCACCGGCGCCGAACTGGTGGAGCCGGGCAACACCCTGGCTCCCGGCCAGATCTGGGAGTCCAACAGTTACACGCTCGCCGCGGCGGTCCGGGAGGCGGGGGCCGAGGGCTACCGCGTCGGCTCGGTCGGGGACGATCCGGGCGTGCTGCTCGACCTGCTCGACACCCACCTGGTGCGCGCCGACGCGATCGTCACGAGCGGTGGGGTGTCGATGGGCGCGTACGAGCCGGTCAAGCAGGCGCTGGCGCCACTGGGCACGGTCAGGTTCGAGAAGGTGGCGATGCAGCCGGGGATGCCGCAGGGGTTCGGCGTCCTGGGGGACGACCAGGTGCCGATCTTCGCGCTGCCCGGCAACCCGGTGTCGTCGTACGTGTCGTTCATGCTGTTCGTACGGCCGGCGCTCGACAAGATGCGCGGCCTTCCCGGCGGCGTGCCCGAGACCGTCACCGCCTACACCACGGGGGCGTTGCGGTCGCCGTTCGGGCGCAGGTCGTTCCTGAGGGGGGTGCTGTCGAACGACGGCACGGTGTCGCCGGCGCACGGGCAGGGCTCCCACCAGCTCGCCGCGCTGGCCTTGGCGAACGCGTTGATCGTGGTGCCGGAAGACGTGACCGAGGTGGCCGGCGGAGCGCCGGTGGAGGTGATCCGGCTGTGAGCGAACGGACCGGTGGAGGCGATCCGGCTGTGAGCGAGCTGACCCACATCGACGAGAACGGGGCCGCGCGCATGGTCGACGTGTCGGCCAAGGAGGTCTCGGCGCGTACGGCCACGGCGACCGGGCGGGTGCTGCTGTCGGCCGAGGCGGTGGCGCTGCTGCGGTCGGGGGAGGTGCCCAAGGGCGACGCGCTGGGGGTGGCGCGGGTCGCGGGCATCATGGGGGCGAAACGTACGCCCGACCTGATCCCGCTCTGCCATCCGATCGCGTTGCACGGGGTGAAGGTCACGCTCGACGTCGAAGACTGGGGCGTGGCGATCACGTGCCGGGTGAAGACGGCCGACCGTACCGGGGTGGAGATGGAGGCCCTGACCGCGGTCTCGGTGGCGGCGCTGGCCCTGATCGACATGGTCAAGGCGGTCGACCCGGCCGCGGTGATCACCGAGGTCCGGGTGGAGGAGAAGCTGGGCGGCAAGACCGGGCGGTGGACGCGGGACGGGGCCTGATGCGCGCGTTGGTGATCACGGTGTCGAACCGGGCTTCCGCCGGGATTTATGCCGACAAATCCGGGCCCTTGCTGGCCGACCTGCTGCGCCAGGACGCCGGGTGCGAGGTGGAGGGCCCCGTGGTGGTGCCCGACGGCGAGGCGGTGGAGGCCGCGCTTCGTGATGGGGTGGCGGGCGGCTACGACGTGATCGTCACCACCGGAGGGACGGGGCTGACCCCCTTGGATCTGACCCCCGAGATGACGGCCCGAGTGATTTCTCGGGAAATTCCCGGTATTGCCGAAGCCATTCGGCTGGCGAATCGGGACAAGGTGCCGACCGCTGTGTTGTCCCGCGGGCTGGCGGGGCAGGCAGGAAATTCCTTGATCGTAAATTTGCCTGGCTCGTCCGGTGGCGTACGGGATGGCGTCGCCGTACTCGCGCCCATTCTGCGGCATGCGGTCGACCAGATTCGGGGCGGCGATCACCCGCGCTGAGCGGCGCCACCGGAGGCCGACCGCAGTGGTCCTCGCTGATCCGTGGCGACATCGTGCCCGATAGGGGGATGATGAGAGACGTGGATCGACTTCGTGGCTGGCCGGCGACTCTGAACGAAGGCCCGGTCGCCCTCCGGCCGCTGCGGCTGAGCGACGTGCGCGTGTGGCGCGAGACGCGGCTGCGCAACGCCGACTGGCTGCGTCCCTGGGAGCCGAGCAACCCGGAGACACCGCTGTTCAGGACGGGGCTCGGCCCGTACGTCTCCATGGTCGGCACCCTGCGGCGCGAGGCCAGGCAGGGGCTGGCGTTGCCGTGGGTGGTGACGTACGGCGGGCGCTTCGCGGGGCAGCTCACCGTGGGTGCGATCGTGTGGGGATCCGCCCGTTCCGCCCAGGTTGGTTACTGGGTGGACGGGGCGCTGGCAGGCAAAGGGATCATCCCCACCGCGCTCGCCATGGCCGTTGATCATTGCTTTTTCACCACCGGATTGCATCGGCTGGAAGCGAACATCCGCCCCGAGAACCAGGCCAGCCGTAGAGTGGTTGAGAAGCTGGGATTCAGGGAAGAAGGCATTCGGCGGCGCCAACTCCACATCGACGGAGCCTGGCGCGACCACATTTGCTACGCGCTGACCGTCGAGGACATCCCCGCCGGCCTGCTCGTGCAGTGGCGTCGCGCGCGTGAGTCTGCGGCTCACGGGGGGCCATCTGTCGAAGAGGTTTGACGATCTCGCGACACACCGCACCGAATGCTCGTCAATTAGTGACACGCGGTCTTACGGTGCGTGACGTGAGCACATTCAAGGCGCGACGAGCACAACTGCGTCTTTGTGCTGCCCGGAGGTGGTTGTGAGCAGCGTCCTCCTCTACCTGGCCATCGTCGTGATGTGGCTCTGCGTCCTGATTCCCATGTGGTTGCGCAGGGACAAGACGAATCTCGCCGAACTGGCGGAGCTCGAAGAGTATTACACCGGCGAGCACCAGTTGCCCGATCTCGACAACCTGGCGCCTCCTCCGGAGACCGACGAGGACGACGGGACACCGCCCGTCGAGGTCGAGAAGGTCGACGTCCGCCTGTTCCGGCTGCGCCGCCGCGCCATCATCGTGGCCCGCCGCCGGCGTCTGCTCTTCTTCACCGCCCTGCTGGTGCTGGCCTCGATCGTGACGGCCTCGGTGAAGATGATCCCGTGGTGGGGGGTGGCGCCGTCCGTCGTCATCACGATGGCGTACATGGCCTTTCTCCGCATCGCCGTACAAGTGGACCGCGAACGCCGCGAACGCGGCCGCCAGGCGCGCACTGAGCGCCTGCGGCGGCAACGTGAGCAGCGCCGGGCCGCGGCGGAGGCGGAGGCCGAGGTCATCGATCTCACGACACACCACCGGGACGTCCTGTTCGACCAGTACGCCGAGCCGCCCAGGCGGGCAGTGGGCGACTGAATCGGTGGCGCGAGGACCCTCCGAAGTTTGCTAACCTAGTCGAGTCCTTGGGGATGTAGCGCAGTCCGGTAGCGCACTTCGTTCGCATCGAAGGGGTCAGGGGTTCGAATCCCCTCATCTCCACCAAGAAGATGCAGGTGAGAAGGGTTCTCGGAGTGATCCGGGAGCCCTTTTCCCGTGTCTGGAAGTCGATGGGAGCCAATCGGGGAGCCATCTCAGTCGGATTCTCTACCCGTGTCGGCTGTCGCCGAAGATGGTGTTCATCGTGTGGGCACCTTTGGTGATCACTGGCCTGAGTTGATGCCGGGTAGACCGCTTCCGTGACGCTGGTGCCCGCGTGCCCGACGTGATCGGCGATGGTCTCGATGGGTACGCCCTGGTCACTCATGATGGAGACGAACGGGTGACGTGGTCCTCGGGGACTCCAGGTGGTTCCGATCTTCGCATCCTTGGTGATCTTGCGGAATGCCCGTCGCACGTTCGACGCGTCCAGTTGGGTGCCGACGCTTGTGCAGAGCACCAGGTTGTGATCTTGCCATGTCTCGCCGGCCTTGAGCTTGTGGGCGGCTTGGTTGACGTGGTGCTGCCAGAGAGCCTGGGCCGCCAGTTTGGGCAACTCCAGCGTGCGGCGTGACTTGCGGGTCTTGGTGTCACCTCCTTCTCGGTCGGCTCGCCACACGTAGATGGCGAACCTCTTGTGCTTGAACCCTGCCTCGGTCACCGGTTGCCACGCCTTGGGGCTGGGGATCCAGGCGACGACGTGGTCCCAGCGGAGTGCTCGGGCTTCCTCGGCGCGAACTCCCGTGGTGAGGCTGAGCGCCACGTAGACGGGGAGTTCGGATGACTTGGCGGCCTTGAGCACTGCAATCTTCCTGTGCGGGGTGAGTGCTCTGCTGGGCGCCCGTCTGTGTCCTTGGGCGTGGTGACCAGCTTGGCGACGTTCCTGAGCAGGATGTCACGTGCCTGAGCTTGCCTGATGGCCCTCTTCAAGGCACCTTCGCGTTGCTCAGCGCGGCCAGCGGTCGTTGATGGCTACGACGACTGCGGTCAGGAGGCATCCCAGCCCTATGCCCACGATCGCAATCACGGACGGGACATCATTGGTCAGAGCATTCGTGAAGTAGGCCGTCCAACCCACCAAGATGAGGATGACCCAGCCGAGGGCCAATAAGCCGTAAGTTCTTTTGCTGCGCTTCAAGGACCGTCCTTCGTGGCGGGCGAAACCCCATGATGACGTACGTGTCAGGCACCGGGAAAGATCCGGTCCATCGCCTGAGTAGGGTTCTCGGAGTGATCCCGGGGCCCTTTTCTCGTGGCTGGAAGTTCAAGCCGTTCCGAGTTCCGCTCGTCTGATGAGCTCGCGGAACGCCCGCTGCACGTTCGAGGCGTCCAGTTGGGTGCCGACGCTCGTGCAGCACATCAGGTTGTGATCTCATCGAGAACGTGGACGAGGTTCGATCGCACTGGTGGCCACGACAAGGATGGCGGCCTGGCCGTCTGGTCTACACGTGGCATCTGACCTTTGAGCGGGCCCCAGAACTGCACCAGCTCGCGAAGCGCTATCAAGCCGCCCTTGCCACGATCGATGGTCACAACCCGATTCCGGCTCGATGGCTGCACCTCACCATGCAGTCCGTGGGGTGGGCCGACGAGGTGTCTGAAGAACAGCTCGACCAGGTCATCAAGGCGGTGGGCGTACGCCTTGGTCAGCTCGCTCCCATCGAGCTGACCTTCCATCGACCCGCCGTTGTCGGCGAAGCCGTGGTCCTGGCTCCAACTCCTACAGAACCGTTGCACCAGATCTGGGGTGACATCAGGAACGGCATCGCCGAAGTCACTGGAAACGCGCCAACAGCAGCCGAGCGGGCCAAGGGATTCCGTCCACATGTGAGCCTGACCTACTTCAACACCCCCGGACCGGCCAAGCCCTACGTCGACGCTTTGAACACGGTCGAGGCCGACTCGACGAGCGTCAACGTAGATGAGGTGGCGTTGATCGTACAGAACCGGGTCCTGGACCCCGAGTGGGTCTACCGCTGGAACATCCGTACCACAGTGCCCATCGGCGGCCGATAGGGCAGGCCAGGCGTTCGTTAGGCGGCTATCAGATCTGGCGTGGTTACAACCTTCTATGCGGGTTCAAGCCGCCGCCCGCTGCGCGGCGGGCGGCCGGACGGTTCGGGCGGGCATGCGGCGGCCTCTCCGGGACATCGAACTGCGTGACGGCGGGGTCCTGGCCGGCGCGCGGCCTGGGTGCTCGGCGCCCCGCACGCCGGCGACCTGGCTATGCGCGTGAGCAGGGCAGGAAACACTGACGGAGGTGCCGGACACCTAGTGAGGTGTTCCGCCACTCTTCGACAAGGAGACACCTGTGCAAGATCCACGCGTGCCCTTCGGCGCGCGAGATCGTTTCGAGGCGCTCTACCGCGCCTGCTACCCGGCAGTACAGCGCTATGCGCTCCGCCGTACCGATTCGGTTGACGACGTCGCTGACGTGATCGCGGAGACCTTTCTCGCTGCTTGGCGGCGGCTGGATGACGTCCCGGAGGGGGATGCCGCCCTGCTGTGGTTGTACGGCGCCGCCCGCCGCGTCCTGGCCAATCACCGGCGCGGGGAGTCGCGCCGCAGCGCGCTGGCCGCGCGGCTCCGCGGCGAACTGGCCGTCCGCCAGGAGACCACGCTCGCCGATCCGCGTACTGAGGCAATTCATGCCGCCTTCGCCGCCCTGGACCCGGCCGACCGGGAGGTGCTCGCCCTGGCCTCTTGGGAAGGGCTGACCGGCCCGCAAATCGCCACAGTGCTGGGCTGTAGCAGCACCGCCGTTCGGATCCGGCTGCACAAAGCACGTAAACGACTGGCCCGGCTACTCGGCACGACGGATGAGGCCCCCGTGATGACCCCGCTGAGAGGAGAAGCCCGATGAACAAGATCGACCGCATGCTTGCCACCATTGACCCGGCTGCTGATCACGACGAACCCGCTCTGAGCCAGGGTGTGGAGGAGCTTCTGGAGGAGATCGTCGCGACGCCGCCCGTGCGACGCCGCGCGTCCTGGTTGCCCGGCAGGCGTGCCGCCGAGCCGGAACACGTTCACCCGTCCCCGGCGACTACCGCGGCGGCACCGCGGCACGGCCCTTCCCCGCTGCGTCGTCGCCTGCTGGCGGGGGTGGCGGTCGCGGGCATCGCCGCGGCCGCGCTGGTGGCGGTGCCGCTGGTCTCCGTGTCACAGAGCGCGGCGTACGCCGTGGTGAAGAAGCCCGACGGCACCGTTCAGGTGACGGTCCGAGAGTTCCGGGACTCTGAAGGGCTGGAGGCCAAGCTCAAGGCCGAGGGAATCCTGGCCGACGTGACGTTCACCGATGCGGACGAGCATTGCGCCCGTGGCCGCTTTGCCGGCGCGGACCTGGCCTACGACCCACCGAGCACCAAGAACATGACCGACCAGGAGCGCAAGGAGTTCGACGCGCCGGAGAACTGGCGCTCCGCGGACGCCGCCAGACCGATCAACCGGAACACCTTCGTGATCTCCCCGAGCTACATCAGGAAGGGGGAGACGCTGGTGCTGGAGTTCCGGCCGGGCAACCACCCGGAAATGGCCTGGTGGCTCGGTACCTATCTGGCCAAGGCCGGCAGCCCGGTCGCGCCTTGCACCCTCGTAGATGCGGAATCCGATGAGGCAATGGTGAAGGAGATGGCCGGAAACTGAATCATGAGCCGGTTGGGGTATGCGGGCGCCCGACGTACTCCAACCGGCATTTCACCCGTCAAGCCGGGCTTCCCCAGACAGCACGCAGTGCTGCTTCATTGAAGCCTCTCACCAGAGTCGGAGACTGCGACCCGGGACGAAACTGCCCACCCCGTCCCTCCGAACGGTCGCGTCGACGAGCACGGCGGCGAAATGGTTGCGTTGCTGGTCGGTGTAGGCGCGGTCGACGACGGCGAAGGCTGTGGGGAAGCCGGGCGCGGCCAGGGGTTTCAGGGTGGTGACGGCGTTGGGCTCCGATGCGTTTGTGCGGGGTGTCGAGACCACGCCGAGCGCCAACTGCGGGAAGGCGACAGCGGCCATGTACGCGCCGGTCAACGGGGGCTCGTCGGCTACGGAAGTGCGGCTGGCGTATCCGAGTTCTGCGAGGTGGGCTACACCGGGTGCGGATTGCCGCAAGTACGCGCTCCGGCAGTGTGGGGCTCAGGTAGGGCAGTCCCGGTCGGACTTGTCCAGGTGGCCGAGGTCGGGCGAGTGCGGGGAGATGATCTGCTGCGCTTGGTTCTGATGTCGGGCAAGATCGCCCTATGGGCCCGACTCGCAACCGCCGCGCTCTGCTCTTTACCGGGGCGATCGGGCTCGGCTCGCTCCTGACGTCTTTTGAGGTGAGCGCTCCCGGTCTGTCCGTCTGGGCATTGGCATTGGTGCCGTACTGGGTGGCGCTCGCCGTTGCCTGGTCGTGGATGTTGGGTCCGGGGCGGGGGTGGGCGCGGTGGATGTTCGTCCCGCTCGCACTGGTGCTGGGTACGGTGCTGCTCGTCAAGGTCGACGCGCCCCTTCGCGCGCGCTTCGCCCTGTCGGAGTCGAGCCTGGAGCGCCACGCCCTGTCGGCGCGCAGTGAGTACGACAGCGATCGATGGTGGGGCCTGTATTTCGTGGGCGATGTGGAGAAGATCCCTGGTGGAGCGAGGTTCATGGTCACCGAGCTCACGATCAATTGGAGATGGTACGGCTTCGCCTACCTTCCGGGTCGGGCACCGGCTCCAGAAGAGGGAAGCTACGAGCATTTCACGGGCCCCTGGTACATCTGGTCCGACGGCCCCTGAACCTCATGTGACGCATGACCTCCCGGTCCCGCGCCGACGCGTGCCGCATGCGGAGCGCTGCCATTACCTGAAGACGCCGGACAGGCTGGGAAACGATCACGCGCATCTCGGGAAGCGATCTTTGCCCGTGCATCATCGTCCCTGCGAAACCACACTCGTGAACACCCCACCAGGAGCGCGCACTGCTCATAGATCGCCGAAGAACACACGCTCACGTGCCTGGCCGATCCCGACCAGTACGGCCCCGCGCAGCACAGGCCAGTCCAGAACCGTGCTTGCCTCCACCCGAGGCCGGGCCAGACACATGTCGGCGACAGCCCGCTGAACACGACCGGCCAGTTCGTCACCTCCCGCAGCACCGACATCACTTGCCAGCACAACAAGCTCAGGATCGAGAACGGTGCAGATTGACGCGACCCCCAAAGCGATCCGCCGTGCCAACTCATCAAGAAAGGCCGCCCCCGCCACGCTCCCCGCGGCGGCATTCCCCGCGGCGGCCGCCACGCTCTGTGCGGCATCTTCGGCAGCGATCTGGTGCCTCTTGGCCAGCTCTTGCACCGCCCGCCAGCCCACCAGGGCCTGGAAGGCAGCGCCCACCTCATGCCGGCTGCGATCAAAGCCGCCGTCGCTCACGGCCGCGCCAGGGACAGGCATCCAACCGAGCTCACCAGCCGCGCCCGCCGTCCCCCGCAACAGTTGGTCGCCCACCATGACGGCCGATCCAGGCCCACGTCCGATCCAGACCAGTACGAAATTGCGTACGTCGCTCGCGACCCCCGCCGCGCGCTCGGCGATCGCGGCGAGGTTGACATCGTTGTCGATCGTGACGGGCAGCCGCAACCTCTGGCGCAGAACCTCGATCACATTCCCGCACCACGCGGGCATGTCGTAGCAGAAGCGGATGTTGCTTGTAACGGGATCGATGACGGCGGGCAGAGCGATCACGCACGCCTGCACCCACGACATGTCGATCTGTGCGGCCTGGGTGAGGCCTTCCGCGATCGTGTACACCGCTTCGGCCGGATCCGCGGCGACGTCGGTCGAAACTGTCGTCTCCGCCAGCACGCGCCCTGTGATGTCGGTAAGAACGGCGGAGGTCGTGTCCAGGTAGACCTCGATCGCGATCACATAGCCGCACAACGGGTTGAGCCCGTAAAGAGCCGCGGAAGGACCACGTCCTCCCTCTTGCACGCCGACCTTGACAACCAGGCCACGATCCTCCAAACGGGACAGGACATGGTTGGCCGTCACCTTCGACAGCCCGGTCATCTCGCTCACCTGCGCCCGAGTCAGCGCCCCGGACGACGCCAGCAACTCCACCGCAGCGCGGTCGTTCAGCTCACGTAACAGACGCGGACGCCCGGGATTTGCGCTCATGCGACCAATCTTGGCCCGCAAAGCGCCGCCGGTGAAGCCGATTGCAGGCAACATGATCGTCTCCAGCATGAAAGCCGTCATGACGTCCAACGCGGGAGACGATCACTCTCGGTACGGGAGGCGATCTTCATGCCCCCTTTGGCGATCACCGGGTTGAGCTGGAACCGGTAGACCGCCTCTGTGACACTCGTGCCCGCGTGCCCGACGAGATCGGCGATGGTCTCGATGGGGATGACGCCCTGGTCACTCATGATGGAGACGAACGAGTGACGCGGTTCGCGGGGGACTCCAGCGGGTTCCGACGTTCGCGCAGAACACCAGGCTGCGATCTCGCCTCGCCTGCCTTGATCGGGTGCCTTGTGGTCCCCTGAGGCTTGGCGACGACTCGCTCTGCGGGAGTCAAGACAGCTTGACCAGCGCCGTGCCCCTGAACCTGCCATTCAGCTGGTCCACCAGAGCACGCGGCACCGCGGCGAGGCCGCCGTCGATCACGGTGTGCGGGAAGACCAGTTTGTCGTCTCGTAGCCACTGGCTGCAGTGCGCGTTCCAGGTCTCGAACGCCTCCGGCTCATACGGCATGGTGAAGCCGCGCAGCGTGATGTCCCTGAGGATCACGGGGTTCAGGTCGAGGGTGGGGTTCTTGCCGGACAGGTCGCCGCAGAGCGAAGCGGGCGTTGGGCGCCGCCACCTGCAGCGCGGCTTCGAACTGCTCGCCTGGCGGCCGAGACGAACACGGTGTCGCCCTCGCCAATCTTGGCGACGTCGACCATGCCCCGCCAGGCGGTTACGCCCTGGTTGAGGTGGTATTGCGGACCGGGCAGGAGATCAGGGTCGAGCCGGGTGAACTCCCAGCTGTCGGCCTCACCGACGACGTACTCGCGAAACCCGCTGTTGTGGTGGACCAGGTCGCCGACCAAGAGCTGCGGGCTGTTGGACGCCACGTCCGTGCCCACGGTCGGCATCCACGGCGGCTCGCCCAGCGCGTACGCCGACATCGGCAGGTCGGGGTGAGGCTCGGCCTCCATCAGGGCGCTCATGACGACCGAAAGCATCATCCAGTCGTCGCGCACCGGGAACTGGCCCTCGCCCGGTGCGGCGACCTCGGTCTCGACGATCTCGAACTGCTCCTCGCACACATCGCCCCGAGGCCGCGAGGAGGACGACGAGGACGACGAGGACGACGAGGTCGTGCTCAGCCTGCAGAGCGCTGCGGCAGGCGGGCGGGAAGGTGTGGAGGAGACGTCGGTCAGGGCGCCGGCCAAGGTGATCGCGGTGCTGCCGCCCCGGCTGCGCGAACTGCCCGGCGGATACGCGGCCGCCTTCGTCCCAACCGGATCCGGATCACCGCCCCCGCGCGCTACCGGGTCGAGGTGCGCATCCAGGCCCCGCCCGACCAGGTGAGGCCGTCGGCGGGCAAGTGGGGACGGGTCGAGCCGCTCGGCCACACGGCAAACAGGCTGCGGACGGAGGTCGAGTCCAGCGGGGTGGAACGCGAGCGACCGCGACATCCTGAACGCACTTGGCCTGCCTCCGGGAAACGAGCAGACCTCTGACCTCAGGCTGCTTGTGAGGGTGCGCCGGGGGTGACCCGTTACAGGCATCGCCCCCGGCGCGTCCTCAAGCATGAAGCTGAACCTGCGCCCGCCGGGGCGGCCTCAGTCGCTCCCAGGTGCCTCGTCGGTCCAGCCCAGTTGCTTGACCACGTACGAGTTGAATGTTCCGACGTCATCAAGGCCATTCGCTGGGACCTGTTCATCCTGGAGGGCAAGCAGGTCGCCGCTGTCCCGGTCGATGACGATCTGCCCGAGCGCATTTGGGCCGCCGTACATCAGCGCGACTCCGGTGCGGCCATCGGGGTCGGTGACGCCGTCGGTCACCCGTGCGCTCGGCAGATCGGCGAGCATCCGGTAGAGCGCCGCCCTCGTGCCCGGAGTGCTCTCGGTATTGAGGAGTAGCCAATTGGCAACAGCCCAGAGCCACGCCTCCTTATTCTCCTTGCCACTCACGGGGAAGTGCTTCAGCAGTTCGGCCTTGAGCGCCTCGGGGTCGGTGGGCAGGTTCGCCACGGGCTTGACCTGATCCACAGGGGAGAAGTAGAACCTGCCGATCTGGCAGTCGTCGCTGGGCTCGCAGAGCTTCGGCGAGCCGGAGTCCTTCCACACCTGCTCGTCGGCGGGAGTGAGCGGTTTGGCGGAGACGTCTCCTCGCTCCGTCCGCTGTTCCCCTTCTCGGTTCACCCACAGCACCTCCTCGACCCGCTGCTCGACGGTGAAGCCGTACATGGCCTTGCTCCGAAGTACCTGCACCAGTTCCCGCCGCCACCAGGCGCCGGTGCCTGGCGGCCGTGCGGCCAGCCGGTCCGCCGCCGCCTCCAGCACCGCGGCCGGGCCCAGCGCCGTAGCCGTTTGGGTCCCGGGCCCGCCCAGCAGGGGCGCGGCTATGAATCCGCCGACCAAGACCACGCTGACGGCCGCGGCCGTGAGCGCCACCCTGGACCAGGCAGGCAGGCGGTGTCGCCGGCCGTCACTCAGCATCCGCGCGCGGACCGCCATCACCCTGGCCTGGTCGGCGGGCGGCGCGTCCGGCATCACCTCGTCGATGAGCTGGAACTCCTTCATCACACCTCAACTCCCAACGCGTCACGCAGTTTGGTCCTGGCCCGGCTCAGCCGGGAGGCGACGGTGCCGTAGGCGACGTCGAGCGCCGCGGCCACCTCCTCATAGGTCAGCTCGCCGTACGCGACGAGCAGCACCACATCGCGTTCACCGCGCGACAACCCGGCCAGCGCGGCCGAGAGCTTCTGCACGGTCACCCCGGCGGCGACCCGATCCACCACGCGCTGGTCATGGCCGTCGTCGGCGGCGGGCGAAGCGGATCTGGCCAGTGCCCGGTAGCGCCGGAGCTCGGCCCGCCGGTGTCTGCCGATGAGGTGGGTGGCGATGCCGTACAGCCAGGCTCTGATAGTGCCTTTGGCGGCGTCGAAACTGCCGCGCCGGCGGAATGCGATGAGGAAGGTCTCAGCGGCGAGGTCCTCGGCGATGTCGATGTCGAGGCGGCGGCCGACGTAGCGGCGTATCTCCTCGTAGTGAGCATCGAAGACGGTGGCGAACCGCTCAGGATCGGCGACCGCTCCGTCCAGGGACATGGTCATGCAAGTCTCTCTTGCCGGGAAACATGGACAACAGTGATTGCCCGCTCCGAGCCGACCCTTCCACAACATCGGCGGCCCGGGTGTGGCGCCCGAGGCCGTCGGAACGGGTCGATACGGCGTGAAACAGTCGCCGCGGGTGCCGGACATGTACTCCTACATCCGGCACTCTCGACTAGGAGATCCATCCGTGACCCATCCACCGGGAGCGCGGGATCGTTTAGAGGCGATCTACCGCGCGTACTACCCGGCCATCTACCAGTACGCCGTTCGCCGTGCCGGCTCGCCTGACGACGCGGCAGACGTGATCTCCGAGACGTTCCTCATCGCGTGGCGGCGTATCGATGACGTGCCTGAGGACGATGAGGGGCTGCTGTGGCTGTACGGCGTGGCCCGCCGTGTGCTGTTCAATCAGCGCCGCGGCGCCTCCCGCAGGGCCGTGCTGGCCGAACGGCTCCGTGAGGAGCTGGCGGCCGACCTCCGAGTGGCGCCTGCGGACCTCGATCACGTGCGTGACGCGTTCGACCGCCTGTCGTCGCGTGATCGTGAAGTGCTGGCGCTGGCCTGCTGGGAGAGCTTGACCAGCGAGCAGATCGGCAAGGTCCTCGGATGTACGGCGACGGCGGTCCGCATCCGCCTGCACCGGGCACGCCAGCGGCTGGCCAAGGGGCTCGGCCTGGCCGATGAGGGTAACCCGACCGCGGAACTGAGGGGAGAGAGCCTGTGAGCAAGGTCGATCGCATGTTGAGGGCCATCGACCCCGCTCCCAGCGCGCCACAACAGGGGCGTGGCGCTCAGGAGCTGTTGGAGGAGATCGTGGCGACGCCCGTCAGGGTCCGCAGGAGGTGGCGCTGGCCGGTAATACTGCCCTTGGCCGCCGCCTTGGCGTTGGCCGCCGTCATCGGAGTGGCGTTCGTGCCGAAGGCGGCGCCGCTCGCTCCCAGCGGCGCGCTGGCGTTCCAGCGGTCGGGCGACGAGTTGATCGTCACGATCATCGACCTGTACGCCGACCCCGAACGCTATCGCGCCGAATTCCAGGCACGCGGACTGGACATCGACCTTTCCTTCACCCCAGGCTCGCCCAGCATCGTCGGGCAGCTCGTCTACTCGGATTCGGGGGAGGGAGGGCAGATCGAATACGCGCACCAGGCATGCGAGGAGAGTCAGGACGGCTGCGAGTTCGCGCTGCGAATCCCCGCGGATCAGGCGGGCAACGCCACGCTCGTACTGGCCAGGCCGGCCAGGCCGGGAGAGAAGTATGACTCGATGGGCTTCGCGGATGCCCCCGGCGAGCTGCTGCACTGTGTCGCCTTCACGAATCTCACGGTTGGTGGGCTGCGAGCGGTGCTGGCGGAGAGGGACGGTTCGATCGCCGAGTTCAAGGTCATGGACGGCGCGGAGTCCCGCAGAGTTGGGGCTGCTGAGGTGCCGGACAACTGGTTCGTCACGGACGTGTGGCCGTGGGCCCCGGGCAAGGTGCAGGTCGAGGCGGGTCCGGAGCGGGTGAAGAGAGCGAACCAGCAGCGGTCGGCGGGTGGCGACGACTGCGGCACGCGGTGAGACGGAGATTCGCCGTATGCGTGAAGGGGGCCGCTGTCCGCGGCCTCCTGGCTGGTGCGGGATCCCGTCCAGGTCTTCAGGCCGGTTCTGGGACGTGATCCTGATGGAGGGCGCTGGTGGTGTCGAGCCGCAGGAGAGCGCGTGAGGGACTGGCCGCCGGGCAGGCAGGCGACGGTTGCGTCTGAAACATGCCAGTGCTCACTGCTTCATCGCTGTTTGGCTGAAGCCCGCACTCCACGCACACCTGCCTGAACGGGAACCATGTCCACCACCACACTCGCCCGGCCCCGCTCACCCCTCATCGGCCGGCTCGCGGTCACCTCGCTCATGCTGGGCATCTTCGCCATCGTCACCAGCGAAATCCTGCCTATCGGCCTGTTGACCACCATCGGGGCCGACTTCGGCATCTCCGACGGCACCACAGGGCTGACCATGACACTGCCCGGCATCGTCGCCGCGATCGCCGCACCCACCGTCACACTGACCACCGCCCGGGTGGACCGGCGCGTGATGTTGTGCATCCTCATGGCAGTGCTCGCCGTGGCCGACGTGCTGGCGGCCGTGGCCACCTCCTACTGGGTCATGCTGATCTCCAGGGTGCTCGTCGGCCTCACCATCGGCGGCTTCTGGTCCATCGGAGCCGGGCTGGCCGGCCGCCTGGTGCCCCCACACGCCGTCGGCACCGCCACCGCTGTGATCTTCTCCGCCGTGCCGCTGGGCTCCGTGCTCGGCGTACCAGCCGGTACCTTCATCGGCCAGCTCGCCGGCTGGCGAACCGCCTTCCTGGTGCTGGCCGCGCTGGCCATCCTGGTCCTGGTCGCCCTGGTGATACTGCTGCCGCCGCTGCCCGCCCACCAGGTCACCAGCCCTCGTGTCCTGCTCGGCCTGCTGCGTACTCGGGGTGCCAAAACCGCACTGCTGGCTACTTTCCTCGTCGTCTTGGCCCATTTCGGCACCTACACCTACGTCACGCCCTTCCTCCAGGACGTCACCGGCCTGCCTCCCGCCGCCGTCAGCGCCGTCCTGCTGGCGTACGGCATCGCCGGAATCGCGGGCAACTTCCTGGCCGGCAAGGCTGTCGCCACGCGCCCGCGAGCTGCTTTCGCAACCTGCGGCTGCTTGATCGCGGTCACCACTCTGCTGCTGCCCTCGGTCGGCGGTACAACCGTCGGCGCCGTGCTGTTGCTTGTGGTCTGGGGGCTGGCCTACGGGGGCGTGCCCGTCTGCTCGCAGGCATCGTTCGCTACCGCCGCCCCTCACACGCCTGAAGCCGCCACCGTCGTCTTCACCTCCTCCTTCCAGGCGACCTTCGCTCTCGGCGCGTTCCTCGGCGGCCGCGTCGTCGACGCCTTCTCGGTCTCCACCGTGATGATCTGCGGCGGGTTGGCCGCTCTGCTCATGGCGGTATCCCTACGGTCGTTCACCAGGCCCTGAGTCCTCGAAGCGCCGTGCCGGCTGTTGCCGAAGAGGGTGTTCATGGTGTGGGCGCCTTTTGGTGATCAGCCTTCCGACTGAGGCGTCAGCCGTCCCGCGCCCACGGCCGCAGTTTCTCCGGATTGCGGACCACCCAGATCCGGGTGACGCGGCCGTCGGCGACCTCGAACGAGGCGACGGCTATGACGGCGCCGGCATGCTGGGCCACCAAGCCCGGCATACCGTTGACCGACCGCACCAGGAGTTCGAGCCCCGGAGCCTTGTCGGCGATGGCGACCATGTACTGGGCGATGCGCGCGGCGCCTTCGATCGGGCGCAGGGCGGTACCGACGATGCCGCCACCGTCGGCGGTCATCACGGCGGCCGGGTCGAGGAGGTCGACGAGGGCCGCGATGTCCTTCGTCTCCCATGCCTCTTTGACCTGCCGAGCCGCGTCGGCCCGCTCGGACGCCGTCATCGGAGCGCGCGCGACGCCCACCCGCCGCCGGGCGGAGGCCGCGAGCTGCTTGCAGGCCGCAGGGGTCCGGCCGAGAACGTCGGCGATCTCGGCGAAGGGATAACGAAAGACGTCGTGCAGGACGAACGCCACCCGCTCGGCAGGCGTCATCGACTCCAGGACGACGAGGAAGGCCATGGTCACCGATTCGTCCAGGACCAGTTGGTCGGCGGGGTCGGTGCCATCGCCGTAGGCCCACTCGGCGCGGTCGGGCAGCGGCTCGGGCAGCCATGCGCCGACGTAGCGTTCGCGCCGGGCCCGCGCCGAGCCGAGTACGTCCAGGCAGATGCGGCCGGTCACCGTAGTCAGCCAGGCGCCAGGGGACACGATCTCCTCCTGGCGGCCTCGTGGCAGCGCGTACCAGCGCGCGTAGGCCTCCTGTACGGCGTCTTCAGCCTCGGCCAGCGAACCGAGCAGCCGGTAGGCAACATTGAGCAGTTTGCGCCGTTCGCCGGTTATCTCATCGGTGCGTGTTCCGGCCATCCCCATGCCCCCGACCGCCTCCTCGCCTTACCTTCCGCAGGGCCGCGTCGTCGAACTGGTAAGACCCTGTCGATCTACTGCCCCCGGGCGGAAAAGGGGACCGTGGCATGGCCACCCAGGCGACGGCACAGCGCCGCTTCTCGTTTCTGCAGATCGCGATCGCCCTGCAGACCCTGACCATCTTCCTTCAAGCGGTCTCCGCCGGACTGCTGCTGACCTCGTCCTACGGAGAGACGCTACACAGTGCCGGAGCCCGTGTGATGTTCGGGGCGTCGGTGCTGTACGTGCTCGCGGCGGTGCTGGCGTGGAAGCCGGGCGGCGGCTCGCCCCGGCCCGTCTGGCAAGCGGTCGGCTTCCTCGCCCTCGCCTCGGTCCAGGTCGCGCTCGGCATCGCGCACGTACCGTCGGTCCACCTCCCCCTGGGCGTCCTGATGTTCGGGCTGAGCGTTCTCGCCCTGGCGCGGCGCTGAAGTCCGGTACGCCGCTCCCAACCCGGCAACGGGTTGGCGCTTGAGTGCGATGTGTCCGCGATGGGGATTGTCGGTGTGGAGCCGTTGCGGGTAGGCGTCGTGTCGTTCGGTCTCGGTTCCGGTTGATGGCCCATGAGGGGCGTGGAGATCCGCAGCCCCTATTGTTGGATTTCGGTCGAACACTAAGGGAGCTGGGCATGCGTGTTGTACGGATTGACCGCTTCGGCGGCCCCGATGTCTTGACACTGGCGGAGGCGCCCGCGCCTCGCCCCCGGGACGGTGAGGTGCTGGTGCGCGTCATCGCCTCCGCCATCAACCCCGTGGACGACAAGACCCGCGAAGGGGCCATCGGAGAGGGCGCTCCACCCCTGCCGATGACCTTGGGCTGGGAGTTGGCCGGGATCGTCGTGGACGGCGGCACCAGCGGACTGCCGGTTGGTGAGCGGGTCTTCGGGATGTCCCACCAGCTTGACACCGGTCGAGGAACCTGGGCCGATCTCGTGACCATGCCGGCGGACGCCCTCGCGGTCGCCCCCGCAACGATCAGCCTGGTGGAGGCGGCGACGCTGCCGCTGCCCGGTCTCACCGCCTCCCAGACGCTGGACTGGCTGGACCTCCGCCCAGGAGAACGACTGCTGGTGGCGGGAGCGGCCGGTGCGGTGGGCGGGCTGGCGGTGCAGCTTGCCCGAGCGCGTGGGGCGCGGGTCGACGCGCTGGTGTCCAGGCCGGCTCAGGTCGAGGTGGTTCGCGACCTCGGGGCGGAATGGGCCACAACCGACAGTGCGGCGCTGCCCGCAGCCGCGTACGACGCCGTCTTCGACACCTTCGGCGCCTTCGTCACCGGTGCCGTCGTCGACAAGGGCCGTTACGCCTCCATCGCGACCCAGGCCGGGCCGGTGCCGGATCTGTCGCACCGCGCGGTTCGGACCACGGTCAATCAGGTACGCGAGCACGGTGCGGGTCTCGCCGAGTTGGCCGGGATCGTGGACGCGGGCCACGTGAAGGTACGCGTTGACTCCGAGTACAGCCTGCGCGAGGTGCGAGCGGCACATGAGCGCTTCCGCCGTGGCCAGTTGACGGGGAAGGTCGCCCTCGTGTTCTGATCTTGGGTGGCGTGTTGCCATGGCCGCCGGGTCTTCACCTCGGAACGCCTTGCCGTTGCCAGGCGTTCCGGGGCCGGTCCGGTAGTGTCGTGCGGTGCTCACTGGCTCGCGGGACACGGTGCTCATCGTCATTCGCGGCAACTCGGGGTCGGGCAAATCCACCGTCGCGCGGACCGTACGCGACATTTACCGGAAACGGGGCATGGCCGTGATCGGCCAGGACGTCGTACGCCGAGACATCCTGCGGGAACTGGACCGGCCGGGAGGCGTGAACATCGGGCTGCTCGACCTGATGTGCCGCCACGCCCTGGACCAGGGATACCACGTGATCCTGGAGGGCATCCTCACCCGCAGCCGCTACGGGGACATGCTGCGGGCGCTCTCGCGCGACCACCGCGGCACCAGTCGCGGCTACTACCTGGACGTGCCCTGGGAAGAGACCCTTCGCAGGCACCGGACGCGGCCCCAGCGCGACCAGTTCGGTCCCGACGAGATGCGGCGGTGGTGGCTGGACCATGACACCCTGCCCGACGGCACGGAGACGATCATCGGCGAGGACAGCGCGGCGGAGGAGACCGCCCGGCTGATCCTCCGCGACGCCCGCCTTCAGGCAGGTGAGGCGAGTCAGCTCTGAGCGGCGGGCGGGGCACGGGGCACCGGGGCACGGTGCCCGTCTCGTCGGTCCGCGCACCTCGGCGAAGTCGGTGAAGTCGGCATCCCGGCGTCCCGATGAGCGGACCTCCCGGTGAACAGCGGGAACACGGCCTTCGGTCAGATGCGGCCGCCCGCGTCCTGACGTTGGGTCATGAGGCGATGTCACACGTCGGCGGCTGATTTCGTCAGTAAAGGCGAAGCGGTTCCACCTGTACGCCAACACCGACCCAGGGAGGACCTTCCGTGAAGCCCTTACGTACGACCCTCGCCCTCGCCGGAAGCGCGGCAGTGACGCTGGCCCTGCTCGCCACGCCCGCCTGGGCGGGCACCAGTAGGGTGAGCAAGAGCGGCCACGGCTGCAAAGTGACCGCCAGCGTGAACTGGAACAGCAGCGCCAACCGCTACACCTACTCCGGCAAGGCCGGGTGCAGTTCCCGGCGCAGCATGAAGCTGTGGTGCTTCCCGGTGCACCGTCACAGTTTCAGTTGGCACTCTCATACCGGCGACATCATCCAGAACGGCCCGCGGACCACGACCAGTCTGGGCGTGGGGCCGGCCACGAAGCGCGGCACGAACGGTGACCGTTACAAGATCAACTGCAAGCTGGAAGTGCCGCGGGGGCGGGTCGTGGTCGAGACCGGCCAGTTCAACCTGTAACCGTTCGACCGGCTTCGATGCCGGGTTCCCCGCGGGCGCGCACCGGCCGTCCGGCCTGGTGTGCGCCCGCCCGGCCGAGGCCGTGGTGGCATCTGACGGCCTGGGAAGTCCCGAACCCCTGCGTTTTCCATCGGGGAAACGCCGTGGCACGGGTGCACGACCGCGTCAGCAGTGGTCGACCCGCTGGTACGAAGCGCCGGGGGTGGAGATGCTCTTCGTCGTCTTGCCCGGCGCCAGCTCGACGCAGTTGCCGTCGGTCCCGTTGTTCCAGATGACCTTGACGTCGTAGGTCCAGGCGCAACTGCTCTTGACCTTGACCCAGGGGTAGATGAAGCGCTCCTTGCCGCTGTCGATCTTCTTGACGCAGCTTATCGCGGCTGCCGTCTCCACAGGAGTCGCGCTCGCGGCACCCGATGCGGCGACGAGCAGGATCGCGGCGCCGGCGGCCACGGTCCACGCCCTGAGCCCGGCTCTCATGTTCATGAAACCTCTTGGTGGTAGATCGGTCGCGTCGTCGCCGAACGTAGCAAGCAGCCGCTATAAGACCGCTACAAAGAGACCATAGGGGCCTGCCCCCGGCTGTGGCTGGGACCGGCACTGCTAGGGCCAGACGGCGGTGCGCGCGGTCAGGGCCGGGGCGTGCTCGTCGAGGAGGTCGAGGAAGGCGTCCACCGGCGTGCTGGTCACCCGTCCCGCCTTGCGGTAGAGGCGGATCTCGCGCTGCCACAGCGGCCCCGGCAGCGGCCGGGTCACCAGGTTGTCCCCGAACACCGACACCTGCGCCGCGAACGCCCCCAGGATCGCCACCCCCAGACCGGCGGACACGAGGGCGGCGATGGTGGTGGACTGGGCGATCACCATGATCTCGACCGGATCGGCGCCGATGCGGTCGAGCCGGTCGCGGTAGTCGGCCCAGCCGGCGTAGGGGTCGCCGGTGACCATGACGGTCTCGTTCGCCAGCAGCGTCAGGTCCGTCGGCGCGGAGGTGGCCAGCGGGTGCCCCTTCGGCGCCACCAGCACGATCCGTTCGTGGAACAGGTGCTTCGAGGGGATGTCGTGGTGCACCTGCGGCACGTCCGAGGTTCGCAGGGCGACATCGACCTCCCCGTGGGCGATGGCCTCCTCCAACTGCAGCGGGTCGCCCTCACGCAGCACCACCGCGACTCCCGGGTACATCCGGCGGAAGCGCTGGATCAGCGGCGCCAGCAGCACGGCGCTCAGCCCCGGGTAGCCGCCCACCGTGAAGCGTCCCGTGAGGTCGGCGTGCAGCGTGCGCACCTCGTCCACTCCCGAACGGATCTCCGCCAGCGCCGCCCTGGCCTTGGGCAGGAACCGGGCCCCTGCGGCGGTCAGCGTCATCTGCCGGGGCGTCGCGTCGCTCGCCGTGGACGGCCGCCCCGCCTCCGGCGCGCAGCCCCTCACGACGGCCCGCTACCTGATCGGCTGGCAGGGCATGGTGCTGGGCCGCGACGCGCTGTCACCGGTGAGCTGGGACTATCCGCGCGGCTTCCCGTTCACCGGCGCGCTCGACCGCGTCCACATCGAGCTGGACGACCACCCAGAAACCCTCCACGAAACCTTCGACTGACCGGCTTGGAGAGCTTCGTCCGGGCTCTAGTGGGATCGTTCCCAGCGCAGTTCGCCGTCCTCCCAGTGGTCGGTGGGGTGCAGGCCGGCCGCGGTGGCGACGGCCGCTGAGGCGGTGTGGGACGGGTGGATGTGGGCGACGACCGTGTCGACCTCCTGTTCCATGAGGTGTTCGACCAGGGCCGTGGCGGCCGAGGTGGCCAGGCCGCGGCCCTGCCACGGCGTGCCGACCACCCACGCGACCTCGGCGCGGCGGCCGTCGATCGTGGCCTGGACGTAGCCGGCCAGCCGCTCGTCCTCGCGGGCCCAGATCACCCAGTTGCGCCAGCCTGGCGGGCCCGAGGTCAGCCGTTCGCAGCGGGTACGCAGCTCCGCCTCGGTGAGCGGGGCGCCGCCGATGAACTCGTGCAGCGCCGGGTCGGAGAGCACCTCGGCCATCTCGCCCGCGTGCTCGGGACGCAGGGGGAGCAGGACGAGAAGGGGTGTCTCGATGGTGTCCACCCCGTCACGATAGGCGGGCCCGACCGATACGGCGCGGACGGGCCTCCCCTCCGCGGTCAGTCGTCGAGCAGTGCGTCGAGCAGGCCCGCGACGCCGATCCTGTTCAGGACCGAGGTGGTGCCGGTGGCGACCGCGGAGGCGGGCCGGCTCGTGGCGAGGTTCGCGCAGAGCGTGCTGTTGTCTACGACCGCCTCGAGCAGGCTCTGTACGCCGAGCGACTCCAGCAGCGTGGTGGGGTTCTGGGCCGGGCTGGGCCGGCCGGTCTCCGGGTCGCAGACGAGGGGCCGGGTGGCGACGAGCGCTTCGAGGTAACGCGTGACGGGCGAGGTGTCGACGGACAGCAGCGGGGGCAGCTCCGTGCCCGGGGCGGCCGAGCGGCGTACGCACTCGATCGCCCGGTTGACCAGGGTTTCGAGCATGTCGTGGGCGGGGGTCGGCGTGTCCCAGGGCTCGTACGCGGAGGTCGGGACGGGCACCCTGGGCGGTCCGTACGGGCCTCTGCCGGGCGGCATCAGGCTGGCCAGCGGCGGCAGGTTCGGGATCGGCAGGGACGGGGAGAGGGCCCTGCCCGGGTACCGCGCCGAGTCGAGGTCGTCGTACATGGGCAGGGGCGGGGAGAAGAAGCCGTGCAGCGAGGTGTCGGCGACGACCGACTCCATGAGGCCGCGGATCTCGTCGGCCGTGATGGTGCCGGTCAGCGACGCGGGTGGCGTGACGTTGATGCTGATGTCGTCGCGGTTGCTGCATTGCGCCGCGACGGTCGCGTCCTCCGCGTTCGCCGGCGCGGCGGCGGCCAGCAGGACGGCGGAGGTCGCGGTGAATGCGGCAATGGCCTGCCTGTACATGATGCTCCCGTTGAGTGAAGATCTACTCTCGTTGCGATCATTACCCTTAGTGGTGGTTCGAGTACGTAATAGTTGGATCTAGCCCTCTTTACCGCCCGCCGGGAGCGAGGAAGGGTCGAGGCATGCGCCTACTCCTGGCCCTCCTGCTCACCGCCCTGGCACTCGTCACGGCCTGCGGCGACGATCAGCCGGCGAACCCGGCGCTGCGTGCCGAACTGCTCCGCATGTTCAAGGAGGACCAGGAGGTCAGGACCCTCGACGCGGCCCAGGAGGACTGGGCCAGGGTGGAACGGGCCAACACCGAGCGCACGCGCCAGATCCTCGACCGGCACGGCTGGCCCGGGTACGCCCTGGTCGGCGAGGACGGCGCGCACGCGGCCTGGCTGCTCGTCCAGCACGCCGACCGCGACCTCGACCTGCAGCGGCGCGGCCTGGACCTGATGCGGCGGGCCGTGGAGGAGGGCGACGCCGACCCCTCCGACCTGGCCTACCTCGTGGACCGGGTACGCGTGGCGGAGGGCAGGCCGCAGGTGTACGGCACGCAGTGGGAGACCGATCCGCAGGGCGCCTGGCGACCCCGTACGCCCATCGAGGACGCGGCCAACGTGGACGAACGCCGCGCCGACTCCGGGCTCAAGCCGCTGCGGGAGTACCTCGAGGAGCTCCGCTCGGCCCAGTGAGACCCGGTCGCCCCGGATATGTTCAAGCGCTGTTACAGTGCCTGTATAAGCACTGTTGTATTGCTTCGACAATCCGTGGAGAAGTCCTATGTTGCATCCCCCGATCGAGCCGTACGACCACGGCCTGCTCGACACCGGTGACGGCAACCTCGTCTACTGGGAGGTCTGCGGCAACCCGGAGGGCAAGCCGGCGCTCGTCGTCCACGGCGGGCCCGGGTCGGGCTGCTCCGTCAACTCGCGCCGCATGTTCGACCCGGAACGGTTCCGCATCGTCCTGTTCGACCAGCGCAACTGCGGGCGCAGCCGCCCGCACGCCGCCGACCCCGCCACCGACCTGGCCAACAACACCACCCCCCACCTGATCGCCGACATGGAACGGCTGCGCGAGCACCTCGGCATCGACAAGTGGCTGCTGTACGGCGGGTCGTGGGGCGCGACGCTGATCCTGGCCTACGCCGAGACCCATCCCGAGCGGGTCTCGGAGATCGTCATGCCGGCCGTCACGATGACGCGCCGCAGCGAGATCGAGTGGCTCTACCGCGGCGCCGGCCGCTTCTTCCCCGAGGAGCAGGAGCGGTTCCGGCGGGGCGTGCCCGAGGCGGACCGCGGCGGTGACCTGTTCGCGCTGCTGGCGGCGTACGCGCGGCTGCTGGCCGACCCCGACGAGAAGGTGCGCGAGCGGGCCGCCCAGGAGTGGGTCACCTGGGAGGACGCGGTGATCTCCCTGGAGCCGAACGGCAAGCCCAACGCCTACAGCGACCGCCCCTCCGAGGCCGTGATGGCGCTGACGCGGATCTGCTCCCACTACTTCTCCAACGCCGCCTGGCTGGAGGAGGGCGCGCTGCTGCGCGACGCGCACCGGCTGGCCGGCATCCCCGGGGTGCTCGTCCACGGCCGCCTCGACATGGGCGGCCCGCTCCAGACGGCCTGGGAGCTGGCCCAGGTCTGGCCGGACGCCGAACTCGTCGTCGTGGAGGACTCGGGACACACCGGCAGCGGGGCGTTCAGACAGGCGCTCTTCTCCGCCATCGACCGCTTCACCCCCAGGTGAGGGTGAACCCGCGGCTCGCGATCATCTGGGGGTTTGGACGGTGCCCCTGGCGACCATCGCCTCGCCGTCGGTCGATTCCGTACGGATGAGCCGCGGGTTCGGAAGGCTGGCAGGCAGACAGGGCGCGGCGAGGCGCCGCCGACGGCATCGCCACGCCTTGTCAGCTCGCTGACCTGCCGTAACAGTACTTCTCGGGTTATTCGGACACCACCTATTTATGCTCGCGCCACCCAGTGTTCGCGTCGGGCGCGGTGTGCGGCGGTGCGGCAAATGTCAGGGGACGCGTCCTTGATGACAGGTAGATTGTGAGCCATGGGTGCTGAGGTGGGCATGAAGTTCGGTCCGGTCGGCGAGCTGGCCGAGCAGGTGGACGCGGCGCGCACCGCGGTGGAGGAGGGGCGCGAGGCACTGGCACAGAGCCCGGGGGCCGTCACCTACGTGCCGGTGCCCAGCGTGCCCGGATCCAACGCGTTCGGCAACACCTCCAAGGCGACGTCGGCCGGGTCGGCGCACGCGGATGTCCAGGCGGCGGCCGACGGTCTCGCGGAGATCCTCGTCGGGGTGCTCGGGTCCGACGGTGAACGGCTGCGCCGGGTCATCACGGCGTTCAGGGAGCTGGACGACAAGATCGCCGACCGGTTGTTCGCGGGAGCCGCGGAAGGTTTCAACGTCTACAGCGCCCACGTGCACAGCCACGGGCTGCACGAGTACGACGACTACGTTCGGACCGGCCAGATCGACCGGCTGCACGAGGCGATGAACAGCGGCCCGTCCCTTCTGGGCGCCGACCTCAACGTGGTCACCAACGACGGCGACAACCCGAAGAACACCACTTCGGGCGACGCCGTCGGCGACTTCGCCGACGAGGGCTACACGGTCTACTCCGGGGCGGTCAACGGCGATGGCGAGATGGTCGGCACCTCGCCCACCGGTAAGCGCATCGACCACCTGGCCGGCTCGCCCGCCTTCACCATGGACCAGCCGCCCCGGTTGTTCGACGGGGCCACCTCCGACCACGACGGCCAGGCCGTCGACGTGCAGATCCCCGACTGGTAGCCCGCTCATCGCGGATTGATCTGGACCTCCGTCGTGGCGGCGGAGCGGCCCTCCCCGTCGTCGATCTGGGGGTTTCCGCTGCCCGGCTGGTTCGCCGGTAGCGTGATCTCGCCGCCCTCGACGTCGAGCTTGACGCGGTCGCTGCCGTCCGAGCCCGCGATCACGTCCCCTTCCCGGACGAGCACGGCGTTGCCGAACGACGCGTTCATGACGTCACCGAGGATGGGCAGGCTGCTGCTGGCGTGGTACTTGCTGCTCGCCTCCTCGTACCTGACGTCCCAGTTGTCACCCGTACGGCTTTCCAGTTCCTCCTCCAGGTTCGCGACGTCGTGCCCGAAGACCTCCTGGACCGTGGCGATGTCCGCGTCCTGGCTGGTGATCGCCTCCGCGATGTCGTCGATGTCCTCGGAGTCGGTGCCGGCCGAGTCGCCGGGGGAGTTGCCCGCGCCCTGGCCGATGTTGAGGTTGACCATGCGGATCGTCCGGGGCCTCCACTCCTCGGAGATCAGGTCGAGTTGCTCACGGTAGAAATTGAGGTCCTGCCGCTTCTCCTCCAGCACGGTGTCCACGCGGGCGCGGATCTCGTTCGCCGTGCTGATGGCGCTGTTGACCAGGGTGGTCTGGTCGGCGTCCGCGGGCCGGAAGGTCACTCCCTGGGCGTCGGTGCTCGCGGGCACCGCGCTGAGCCTGTCGCGCTCGTCGTCGAGCAGTCCCTGCTGCACCCGGAGCGTCGTGGCGGTCAACTCGAGCGTCTGCGCGATGTTGTCCGCCCACGCGCCTGCCCGTTCGATGTCGCCGGTCAGCCGTTTGCGGTAGTCGTTGAACGAGTCGGCCGTGTCGCCCGTCCAGTCTTCCCTGGAGAAGACCCGCTGGGCGGCGTCGTTGACCGTCCCTTCGGCGGACTGCACCTTGGAACCAAGGCTTCGCCAGGCGGTGGCCAGCATTTCCAGCCGCCCTGGGTCCGCTCGTAAATCCCAGACGTCGGTCGTGGTGATCTGTGCCTGGCTCGTCTCGCTGGTGGGCTCGGGTGCCATGATGGCCACCTTTATCCAAATTCAGTGCCCGCCGCAAGGTGGCCGGCTCTCTTGGTTGTCCGCCTGCTTACTTGATCGTCCAGGTGACGGTTCGCGTGAGTGATCCGTGCGTGTCGTACGATCTGGCCCAGCCGAGCGTCTCGAAGCGGCCGTTCTCCTGGTTGATCCAGGAGTCCTCGCGGTTGAAGTTGTAACGGTCGTAGGCGTGGACGGTGACGTCCATCGTGGCCTGGTTCCCCTCGACCCTGACGTCGCCGCTGCCCCAGATGGAGTGCTGCCCGAGCGCGAACTCCCAGTTCTTCGTCTCGGTGTTCTTGACGGAGATCGGCTCGCCGGTCATCTGGAACTGCTGGTTTCCCGTTTCGCGGTGGAGGCGTTCGGCGTTCTCCTGGGCGCGGCGGATCTCCGCGTCGACGGCCTGGCGAATCAGTGCGTCGTCCTGGTATGCGCGGTCGTAGTCGACCTGGTAGTCGTCGCCCGAGCCGCTGAGGTAGTGCCGGAGCGTGTCCGCGGCCTCGTCGAAGCCGGGCGTGGCATCCTCGGCGTCCTGCAGCGCCTGCCATTTGTACCACTGCGCGTAGTCCGAGAGGCCCGGCTTGGCGTCGGGGTCGAAGGGCCACGGGTCGTCGAAGGGGATCCCCGGGTCCCGTGGTGGGCCCAGATCGTACTTGCCGTCCCTGGGGCCCTTCTCCGGCGACGTCGGCGGCTCGTGCGGGTGCCGCGTGGGCGGGTTCTGGGAGATCGTCCACGCAGCGGCGCCGGAGGCCCCCAGCATGCCGGTCCTGCCGAGCGCCGCGCGAACACGCGAGCCCTTCTGCACAGGGGGGAACCTGGGGGCCTTGGCGCCGAGCAGGGAGCGCAGCCTGCGCTCCACCGTCCTGATCACCGCTTGGCCGAAGTGGCGCGCCAGCTTACTGCGCAGGGTGGCCACGGCCCTTCTGGCGAACGTACGCAAGATCCCGACCATGGTCCGTCCCTGAGCCACGGCCACGCCTCCGGAGATGACCGCCATGGCCACGGCCCAGGCCACCACGAGCATGACGTAGGCGGCCAGAAGGATCAGGAGGAACTTGACGATCTCTACGAAACCGGCGTACACGTCCTGCCCGTCGGCGAGGTGGCGCAGTGACGCGGCCAGGCTCCGCAGGTGTCCGGAGTTCTGGTTCTCGTCGTGGTAGGAGGACCAGTCGGCGTTGAGACCGTCGATGTGGTCGCCGGCGTTCCCCGCGGACGCGTGGCGGACGGCGCCGTTCGCCTCCGGGCCGACTTCGGCGTCCAGGCTGTCGGCGCATGCGCGCAGCGCGGCCGAGCACTGCCGGATGTGATCCTCGTCCTCCGGCACCCACTCCACGCCAAGTAGTTTGAACGGCTCCTGTAAGTGGGCCGGAAGCGTGATCGCCATCTGATCAGGCCCGAGTGTAACTGCCCACGGAGTCGATCTCCGTCATGTTCCCGTCCTGTGGTGCCGAGGATGGTAGTCGAAGGGAGGCGTACCAATAATTACCATGAACGGTGCTAAACGGTCACATCGGGCAGTCTGCCGCACAGTGGCGGCCCGCCCGTCCTACCTACACGCCTTGTACGGCTTGTCGTGCAGCGAGTAGTCCGCCGGCTTCTTGATGGAGTTGAACTTCAGCGCCTTCGACTTGGCGCAGTAGCTCGCCGGGGAGGTTTCGTACTCCACGTGGAAGACGGGCTTGCCCGCCTTGACGAAGACCGACAAGGACTCGCACTCCTCGTACTGGAAGCACTCCTCGTTCACCGCGTAGTCGAAGCTCGACACCAGCTGCTTGGCCTGGCTGAGGTCGTTCTTCAGTGCCACCGACAGGCCCTTGGCGTGGGCCAGGTCGGCCAGCGCCCGGTTGTAGACGAGCTGGGTGGCGGGGGTGATGTTCCAGCCGGTGACGGACTTGCCTTCCTCGTGGGCGTTCACCACGTCGAACTCGACGCCGTCGAACCCGGCCTGGACGCATTTGTCGACGCGGGCCGCCATCATCTTCAGCAGGAAGTCGCGCTGACCCTTGTCGTTGTTCAGGTTGGCCCAGCGCTCGTTGGGGAACTCCTCGCTGAAGGGCTTGCCCAGCAGCGAGTTGCCGTTCTTCTTGTGCCAGTCGACGAACTGCTGGTAGTCGGGACGAAACTCCTCGATCGAGCCGGCGTCGATGTAGCAGATCGCCTTGGCGCCCCGGGCATGGATGGCCTTGACGGCGGCCGTGTTGAGCGTCTTGTTGTTGCCGGAGACCTCTTCGGCGGCGTACAGGTCGATGTCGAAGACGCTCGGTCGCACGCAGGCGCCGCCGCTCTGCGGGACCTCACAGACATTGACGTTCACGCCGCCGGTCGAGGCGTACGCCTTGTTGCCCTCGAGTTGGTACTGCCAGCGGCTCTCCACCGACGGGCGCCAGAGCTGGGCCGATGCGGCAGCCTGCGACGGGGCCGCCATGGCGGCCGTCGCGACCGGTAGCAGGGCCGCGACCAGGGCGATCCGGGTCGAGAGCGTTCGGAGCTGTACCGACATGCTCACCTTCTGTTCTGTATGGCGGAATGCGATTTCGCGGAAAAGAAAGCGGACGCCTCCCAGAGGGAGGCTGCCGATCTTGGGGTTGAGAATCGCACAGGCGGCCGGAGCCCCACCACCCGGTCCACCAAACATTCATATTCCGCCCCACACCTCCCCGTCCTGCGGACACCCTCCGACGATGCACCGCTCGGCCACTCCGTGGATCACCCTGTCGCGGTTCAGGACGAAGGATGCGCGAGATCCGGTCGCAAGGCCCCGCGCAGCGGCAGTCCGCCGTGGACCGGTTGCCGATTTGCCCGCCTCGTGCCGTTCGTGATAGCCACGATGCTTGTGAGTGACGAGTTCCGCTTCGACTACTCGGCCCTGAGCGGTGGGGGGCGAGACCTCACCGACTCGGTCGCCGCGTTCCGGCGCCGCACCGACACCCTGCTCGCGACCGTGCACGGCACCGGCGGCACCGCCTTTGGCGGCACCGCCACAGGAGCGGAGATGGATTCGCTCACCGATCTCCTCTCCCAGGCCTGCGAGCACCTGTGCGGCAACATGAACGGGTTCGGCGAGGCGATGCAGCGGATGGCCGAGGACATCCGCCTGGCCGAGCTCACGATCGCCGAGGAGGTCGCCTCCACGGGCGATGCCGATCGTCGACCGTGATCGACAGGTGCGGCCAGGCGGGGGCGAAGCGGCTCAGGTCGTCGTCGAGCGGGGCCAGGCCGGGATCGGCTTCTTCACCGGTCGGCCTCGCTCGTCGAAACGGGTGTCGGTGCCGCGCCCGGCGTCGGCCACGAACAGCGAGCCGCCGGGGTGGAGGGTGACGGTGCAGCGTCCGGCGCCGGTGCTCGCCGCACCACCCTACGGGCCGCCGTTCAGACCGGCGGAACGAGGGCGAAGTAGCGGTCGAGCAGGGTCGGGTCGCCGCGTACGCCGAGGGTGCCGGCCGGGATCCGGTGCCAGAGGAACAACGCCAAATCCGACGCCGTCCCGGCCGCCTCCACATCCGGGTCCCCGCCGGAGTCGCCGAGCCGCACCTGCCCGCCCTCGAAGCTCACCACCCACTCGCCCGGCCCGTCGGTACGGACGAAGCGGAACCGCTCGCCCGCCCCCTCCGGCGCGTCCGCCCAGGCGCGCCGCGCGGGCGCCATGACCTCGAAGGTGTGCGTGATCGCGTCCGCCGCGACCTCCTCGGAGATGGGCCGGGGAGCGCCGAGGGCGTTCTCGGCGTCCCAGCGGTGCACGGCCGCCTCGATCGTCTGCACCCGCAGCCAGAACCCGACCGTCTGCTCGCTCGACCAGGTCCACGCGGGTTCGTCGGGCGCGTGCGCACGGAACCGGGCCGCGAGCTGCTCTGCCCCCTCGGCGAACCAGTCGAGCAGCGTGGACGGGATCGGCCCCATGGTCGGCGCCGAGTCCGGTGCGGGCCAGCCCGAGGTGTCGGCGGGCAGCTCGGCACGGACGAGACCGGCGAGCTCGGGCGGCCCGCCGAGGCGATCTCTGATGATGGCGTTCACGCTCCGGTGCACCCCGCCCAGGTGGAGCACGAGGTCGGACATCGACCAGCCCGGACAGGACGGCACTACGGGCGCGTCGCCCGCCTCGGCCGCCCGCCGGGCGGCGGCGTGGAAGGCACGTGCTTCCCGCTGGAAACGTGCGGCAGGTTCCATGGTCTTCACTGTGCCCCGGCCCGCAGGCCGGCCTCCACCCGGTTTCCCGCGCGCCGCGCGACGACCAGGTACGCGACACCCGCCACGGCCAGTGCCACCCCCACCAGCGCTGCGCTCACCCACACCGGCGAGCGGAACCCGAGCCCGGCCCCGATGGCCACCCCGCCCAGCCAGGGCCCGAGGGCCGCGCCCACGTTGACCGCCGCCGTGGCGAAGCCGCCGGCCAGCGTGGGGGCGCCGGTGGCGGCGTACAGGACCTGCGAGATCAGCGTGGACCCGACGGCGAACGACAGCATCCCCTGGACGAAGACCAGTACGACGGCCGCCGCCGGAGCCCCGGCCGCCGGGGCGAGCACGGCCCAGCCGCCCGCCAGCGCCAGCCCGCCGATCACCAGGAGCGGTACGGGACGCGCGTCCGCGATCCGCCCGCTGATCGTCACCCCGGCGAACGAGCCCAGCCCGAACAGCGCCAGCATGCCGGGCATCCACCCGGACCCGAGGCCGGTGACCTCGGTGAGCAGCGGCGCGAGGTAGGTGAAGGTGCAGAACGTGGCCCCGTTCACCAGCGCCCCCAGCAGCAGGAGCACCAGCAGCCGCGGACGGCGCAACGCCCGCAGCTCCCCGCGCGCCGTTCCCCCGGCAGGCGCCGTGTCCCCGGCAGTGTCCCCGGCAGTGTCTCCAGCAGTGTCCCCGGCAGGCGCGTCCCCGGCAGGCGCCGCGTTCTCGGCGCTTGACGGGCCGGGTACGGACTTCAGCACCGCGACGACGGCCGGCACCAGCGCCAGAGCCACCGCCCAGAACGCCGAGCGCCATCCCCACAGCTCACCGAGCAGCGCCCCTCCGGGCACGCCCGCGACGCACGCGACGGTGACGCCGCCGAGCAGGACGGAGGTGGCGCGCGCCTTGGCGTCGCGCGGGGCCAGGGCGATCGCCGTGGCCAGGGCCACCGCCAGGAACCCGGCGTTGGCCAGCGCCGCCACGACCCGCGTCACGAGCAGCACCTCGTAGCTGGTCGTGACCGCGCCGACCACGTGGACGACCAGGAAGACGCACAGGAACGCCAGCAGGGCGAACCGTCTGGACAGGCGCAGGCTCAGCACCGCCATCAGCGGCGCCCCCACCACCATCCCGACGGCGAACGCCGAGGTCAGCAGCCCTGCGGCGGGAATGGACACGCCGAGGTCCCCGGCGATGCCGGGCACGAGCCCGGCCAGCATGAACTCGGACGTCCCTTGGGCGAAGACCGCCAGTCCGAGCAGGTAAACAGCGAAAGGCATGAGAAACTCCGCGACCACGTGGTGGATCGGCTCAGTAGGGCGGGCAGGACCGGGATGCGGCCCTGCCACGGCGGACGGCCTGGCGTTCACGGTGGTCCGGATGGCGCGAAGGGACGCGAGGCCGAGGCGCTCAAGGCGCGGGAGGCGTTCGCGCGGGCGCGGAAGTCATGGCTTCCGGGCAGCTCGTGGCGGTGATGAGCCACGCCCCGGGGTCGCGGCGGCGCGCTCTCACCTCGTGGGGCGGAGCGGGCGGCACGGGACAGCCACCGGACGACCGGTGGCTAGTGTCTTGACGCCTCGGGGCTCGACATACCCGGCAACGTAGCAACCCCGCCCGCGTCGCGTCCAATCGATTTCCGCGACCGGCGCCGGGAGCGTCGGTGCGGCGGCGGCCGACGTGGGCAGAGGCGTGGCAGCGGCCCTCGACGCGCTGAGAGGGCCAGGAAGGTGAGGAGAGGCAGATGGACGCCCGTCCGCAAGTCGTGATCTTCGACGTGAACGAGACGCTGACCGACATGGAGCCGCTGCGGGCCAGGTTCGAGGAGGTGGGGCTGTCCGGCGAGCAGATGACGACCTGGTTCGCGAGCGTGCTGCGCGACGGCTTCGCGCTCACGGTGTCCGGCGGTTTCGCGGAGTTCGCCCGGATCGCCGCCGACGTCCTCAGAGGGCTGCGGCTGGACGACGCGGCGGTCGCGTACGTGCTGAGCGGGTTCGCGGGGCTCGGCGTGCATCCCGACGTGCCGGAGGGGATGCGGGCGTTGCGCGCGGCCGGGATCCGGCTGTTCACCATGACGAACGGCGCCGCCGCCATGACCCGGGGCATCCTGGACCGCGCGGGCCTGCTCGACCTGGTGGAGGCCACCCTCGACGTCAGCGGCCCCCGCGCGTGGAAGCCCGCCAGGGCGGCCTATGAGTACGCCGTCGGCCAGGCGGGAGTGAGCCCCGGCGTGGCGGCCCTGGTCGCCGTGCACCCGTGGGACGTCGACGGCGCCCAGCGGGCCGGGCTGACGGGGGCGTACCTGGACCGGGACGGTGGGGCGTACCCGAGCGTGATGAGCGCGCCGCACGTCTCGGCCCCCGACCTGCGGGCCCTGGCGGCCCTGTGGGCGTGACCCGCCACGGGGTCAGGGGAGCAGCGACGCGGCCCCGTCCAGGAACTCCAGCACCAGCGGGCTCGCGACCTGCCTGAACTCCTCGAAGTACGCGTGCCGCGCCCCCTCGATCCACCGCAGCGAGGCGCCGGGGATGCGCCCGGCCAGCAGCGGCGCGTTGGCCGCCGGGTTGAACACGTCGTCGGTGCCGTGCACGACCAGCGTGGGCGCCTCAATGGCGGGCAGCGCGTCCCAGGCGTCGTGCCCCGCGCTGGCGGCCAGATGGCGGCGGCGGGCGTGGGCCGGCATGCCCCGGGACCCGATCGTGTGGTACGGCCCCGGATGCTCGGCCAGCCAGGCAGGCGTGTACATCAGCTCCAGCAGCGCCCGCCGCGCGGCGGCCCGGTCCGGCTGGACCAGCGACCTGCGTACGTCGTTGTCCCGCTCGACCCCGTGGGCCCCGCCCGGCGAGGTGCAGCCGAGCACCAGCGCCCCCACCCGCGACGGATGGTCGGCCGCCAGCCACTGGGCCACCCGCCCGCCCATCGAGGTGCCGTACACGTGCGCCCGCGCCACGCCCGCGTCGTCGAGCACGGCCAGCACGTCGGCGGCGAACCCGCGCGTCGTGTACGGCACGTCGGGCTTGTCGCTGTTGCCCGTGCCGCGCCAGTCGAAGGTGATGGTCAGGTGTGAGCCGTCGAAGTCGCCGCGTACGGTGTCCCACCAATGGTGGTCGTTGGCCTGGCCCTGGAGCAGCACGAGGGGGAGCCCGGCGCCGCGGACCTGGTAGGACAGCTTCACGCCGTCGGGGCTGGTTGCGTATGGCACGCCTCCGATGGTGCCGCATGGCGGAAGGCGGCGAAAATCCTCCGGCCTGGCGTCCGGCGCCCGCCGGAGGGCTCAGGAAAATAACCGGAGCGGGAGGGGAATGCGCGCCGGGCTGGTGTGGTTACATAGATCGTGGCCGGTGTGTCCAGTGTCCCCGGGCCTCACCTATTGCCTTCGCGGACTACCGTTCGGCTGGAGCCGCGTTGTGCCTTTCGCCGAGAGGCGACCTGCACACCGGTACGCACTCGTCGGGCGCCCGCCCTCCCCGGAGGGCGGGCGCTCACGTGTGTGTTCAGGTCTTCGCCCAGTACGGGTCCGTGACGCCCCCTGGCGAGGCCAGCGTCTCCGCGTCGATCCCGGTCAGCCGGGCCCCCGCCTGGTAAGCGCTGTCCAGGAACTCCAGCACGGCCCCCACCGGGTCGTCCATGACGCGTACGTCGTCGTAGCGCAGGACGGCCAGGTGGCTGCCCCTGGCCGCGATCCACTCCGCCTGCGCGGGGCGCAGCGGCTCGCGTTCCATCCCGTGCGGCTCCGGCGCGGTGTAGGAGTAGAACGCCGGCCAGGGCCGCTCCTTGTCCCCGAACCAGAAGCCCGAGCTGATGACCTCCCAGCTGTAGGCCTCCCGGGTGACCGGGTCGGCGTCGGGCGAGACCGTGACCACCCGTCCGGTGAACCGGGTGACCGCGATGTCGAAGGTGTGCCAGAAGTGGTGCACCGGGCTGGTCTTGCCGGCGAAGTCGGCCGCGAAGCGGTCCAGGAGCTGCACCACCTGCGACAGGATCCGCCAGTAGCGGTTGATCAGTATCGGGTCGTAGCGCGCGTGCAGCGTGTCCTCGGCGAACGGCGTGTCGTCGCTCAGGTCGAACGGCACGGCCCAGATCTCCGGCCGGATCCCCAGCCCGGCCAGGGTGTCGAAGAGCCGGTCGTGGAACGCGGCCACCGACCTGCCGATCAGGCTGAACTCCGCGCTGCGGCCGTCGAAGACGTCCACGACCAGGCGGTGGCGTACGAGGTCGAAGTCGATGCTGAACAGCGGCTGCTCGCCCAGCCCGCCCATCGGCCGGGTGGTGAGCCCGCGCCCGGTCGGGTGGAACGGCACCTGCCACCAGTGGTTGCGCCGGTTGCTCGCAGCGAGCCGGATCTTGCCGACGATCTGCGCGAATCTGTGAAAGGTCTCCTTCGCCTCCGTCCACTCGGCCAGCGGCATGGCCGGGAACAGCTCCATGACGATCCCCCTCCGACGTAGCGCGTTATCTCGACAATCGTAACTACTCTGAGTATTCGGCCAGCTCCCAGGGGTCATGGGCCGAGAAGACCGCCACTCCGTGGTCGTGTGCGAGCGAGCGCAGGGTCTCCTGGGTCGACAGCCGGCGCGCGGGATCGATCTGGGCGTCGAGCTGCACGACGTCCATCAGCGGGTGGGAGACCGGCTCGCGTGCCAGCTCGCCGTGGTAGAAGTACGCGTCCCCGGCGTGCAGCAGCCAGCGGTCGCCGTCCCTGACCGCCACCCCTGTGTGCCCCGCGCTGTGCCCGGCGAGCGGCACGAGCAGGAAGTCGTCCTCGGGCAGGCCGGTCAGCGGTCGCACTCCGTCCACGCCGAGCCAGCGGGTGCCCGTGCCCGGATACGTCACCCAGTCGGGCGAGTGCGCCCAATGGGTGGGCCGGTAGCGGCGGCTCGGCGCCTGCGCCAGTGCGGCCTCCAGCTCCGCGGCCATCACGTGCACCCGGGCCTGCGGGAAGTCGGGCAGGCCGCCGCTGTGGTCGACGTCGAGGTGGGTGAGCACGACATGGCGTACGTCGGCGGGGTCGTGCCCGAGCGCCGCCACCTGCCGCACGGCCGTCTCGGCGGGGGAGAGGACCGGCTCCACGAACTCGGTCCACTCGCGGTCGAGGTGTTCGCCCGGCTCGGTCACGTCGTCCAGGCCCAGCCCGGCCTCCACCAGGACGAGCCCGGAGCCGGGGGTCTCGACTAGCAGCGCGTGGCACACCGCCCGCTTGGAGGGGCGTCCGTCAAGTGAGTCGATCTCGCGCATCCCGGCGAGGTTGAGGTGGTGAATTCGCATGCGACTAGACTGCGACTTGAAGCGCGGTTCAAGTCAAGGAGTCTGGTCGTGGACGGCACGTTGCTCGACATCGGAGAGGTGGCCAGGCGGAGTGGGCTGGCCGCGTCGGCCTTGCGATTCTACGAGCGAAAGGGGCTCATCCAGGCCGAGGGGCGCAACGGGCTGCGCCGGGCGTACCGGCCGGAGACGCTGGAGCGCCTGGCGCTGATCTCCTGCGCCCGCGACGCCGGGTTCAGGCTCTCCGAGATCGCCGACTTCCTGCTTGCCGGCCCGTCCGACACCCGGCTGCGCGAGCACCTCGCCGCCAAGGAGCGGGAGGTGTCGGAGCGGGTCGCGCAGCTCACCCGGTTGCGTGACAGCCTGCGCCACGCGGCGGTGTGCGAGCACGACCCGCTGGTTGAATGTCCGGAGTTCAAACAGGCCGTACGGCGGGTGCCCCAGGGCTGAGGCACCCCGCCACGGGTGTCAGCCGGAGCTGACGTATTTCCTGGGCCGCAGCGCGTGGGCCCGCAGCGCCGCCAGGGCCGCGAACTGCCCGGAGCGGTCCATTCGCACCGCCAGCTCGTCGCTGAACGCCAGCCCCAGCGCCGTGAGCTGGGCCACCAGGTCGGTCACCGGCCCGGTGACGTCCTCAAGGCTCGTGGCCGGGTGCCAGCCCTCGCCGCCCACCACCTCGGTCACCCGTTCGAGCAGCTTGGCGGGTGACATGAGGGTGCCGTCGGCGAGCAGCATCAGCGCGGCCTCCCTGGCCGACACCTCGAACTCGTGCTCGCCCCTGGCCAGCAGCAGCCTGGTGACCGCCGACCACATGGCCGACTTCGACTTCAGCAGCCGCCGCCCGTAGTCGGTGATGGTCAGTTTGGCCCCGTCGCGGCGGATCGCGCCCAGCTCACGTTCGGCCAGGTCGCGCAGCCGCGCCGCCTCGGGGGAGGGCGCCAGCCGCAGCGGCAGGGACTCGCCCGAGGCGGCCACGGACAGCAGCCGGTGCAGGGCGGGCAGCGGCTGCGGGGACACGGGAGCGTGCAGGCGCACCTCGAACGGCTGGGCCAGCTCCCGCCGGGCCGGGCCGCGGCCCAGCACCCAGCGGTTGAGCCGTTCGCCGTGCACCCGGTTGAGCCAGGTGTCGCCGCCCAGGTCGGCCCGCGGCTGGGTGAGCCAGCGGCGGGTCAGCTCGGTACGGTCGACGCTCTCGCCGGCCACGATGGCCAGCTCAAGTGCGGCGGAGCAGGCGATGTGCGCGCCCAGCTCCTCCGGCCCCATGATCATGCTCCACTGGAGTTCGGGCACGTCGGGCGGGAGCACGCCCGTGGCCTCCAGGGCCTGCTGATAGGCGTTGGTGCCCGCGTCCTCGCCCTCGCGGGCGTAGGTGCGCAGGATCTGGACGGTCGTCGGCGACACGCACAACGCGGCGTAGCGGTCCATGCCACCGAGCTGGAGCAGTCGTCCCAGCGAACGCGCCAGGCGCTCGTGGTCGCCGCCGGCCTTCTGTGGCCCGACCTTCAGCGGCAGCGTATACCAGAGGAACTCGCAGACGTCGAGCTGGGTCACCGTTTCCAGCGGCTCCCCACCCGTCAACCATTCGACGGCGGTCCTGGCCTCCTCGGCCAGATCCGGCTGAGATCGCTCCAACTCGGCGAGAAGGGCGGTGACATCCGGTGCGCTCATGCCTCGAAGTTTGCCGTATCGACCCCGGACCTGACGATGACCGAATCCGGTGCGTATTGGGTCTTGCACTGCGACTACCCTAAGAAACCCCTATTGAGCCAACGGTAAGGCGATCATATCCACCGTTTCTCGAAGAGCATGCGGGCCTTCCACTCTGCGTACGGGATCAACTCGCCGGACAGGATCGGGTGCAGCCACCAGAAGTTGATCAGCGCGAGCAGGGCGAACGCGCCGACCACGGCGGCCCCGAGGGTACGCCGCAGCGGCATCGCGCCCGTGGCCGTCGGGGTGGACGGCCCGATCAGCAGCCCCGCGCACAACGTGATGGCCAGCACCATGAACGGCACCATCGGAATGGCGTAGAACAGGAACATCGTACGGTTGTCGGCGATGGCGAAGTAGAACCACGGCAGCCAGCCCATGGCGTAGCTCAGCAGCACGGCCCCGGCCCGCCAGTCGCGCGAGGAGAAGTACCAGGCGATCAGGGCCACCAGCGCGGCCACCGCGCCGAACCAGATCACCGGCGTGCCCACGCCGAGCACGGCCTCCGAGCAGTCCTTGGCGCCGCACACGTTCTGCTTGCCCTCGTAGTAGAAGGCGACCGGGCGCAGCAGCAGCGGCCACGACCAGGGCTCCGACATGTAGGAGTGCGTGGTGTCCAGCCCGCTGTGGAAGGTGAAGACCTGCCACTGGTAGTGCACCCACGACCGCATCGAGTCGAAGAGGAAGAAGAGCGGGTTGCTGGAGGAGGTGGCCTGGTCCCAGTTGCGCCCGTAGCCGCCGGCGGTGGCGAACCAGCCCGCCCAGGTCGCCATGTACGCCACGAACGGCACCGCGCCGAACGCCACGAGCCCCTGCGGCACGTCCTTGCCGAACGCCCCCCGGTAAGGCTGGCGCAGCCCCACGGCGCGGCGGGCGCCGAAGTCCCACAACAGCGACATGGCGGCGAACGCGACCAGGAACGCCAGCCCCGACCACTTGACCGACATCGCGAAGGCCAGGCACACCCCGGCCCCGATCCGCCACCACCTGATGCCCAGCGACGGGCCCTGCGGCGAGATCGGTGAGTCCTCGTACCAGGCGACCAGCTTCGCCCTGGCCTGATCGCGGTCGACCACCAGGCACGCGAACGCGGCCAGCACCCAGAACATCAGGAAGATGTCCAGCAGCGCCGTGCGCGAGAGCACGAAGTGCAGGCCGTCGAGCGCCAGCAGCAGGCCCGCGAAGCAGCCGAGCAGCGTCGAGCGGGTCATCCTGCGCGCCACCCTGGCCAGGATGAGGATCGACAGCGTGCCGACCACGGCCGCCGCGAAGCGCCAGCCGAACGGGTTGAGCCCGAACAGCCACTCGCCCACGCCGATCATCCACTTGCCCAGCGGCGGGTGCACCACGTAGGAGGCGCACTTCTCCAGCTCCGCGGGCGAGCACGCCTGCCAGATGTCGGTGTTGCCGGCCATGATCGCCTTGTCGGCGTCTTTGATCGTGACGCGTTCGACACCGTGGGTGACGAGCGAGAAGCCGTCCTTCATGTAGTACGTCTCGTCGAACACCACGGAGTTGGGATGGCCGAGCTGGATGAACCGCAGCACGCCGCCGAACAACGTCACCAGCAGCGGTCCGATCCACCCCCACAGCACGCTTCCGCGCAGGGGAGGGACCACCCGATCGCGTACGGACTGCGCCCGGGGCCGGCTCATGCCGACCTCCGGGCTCTCGTAGGTCTGGTACGGGGAATCGGTCACCGCCATTCGGACATCGTACGGGCCCCAGAGCGGTGGTTACCCAAGAAACACGGTCCAATTGGGATGCCCTGCCACAATGGTCGGGTGACAGGGAACGGCAGGTTGGTGCTGGCAGGGGCCCCCATAGGCCAGGTCGGAGACGTCTCGCCCCGGCTGCGCGAGGTGCTGGCGAGCGCCGACGTCGTGGCCGCCGAGGACACCAGGCGGCTGCGCAGGCTCGCGGCCGACCTCGGCGTCGAGCTGACCGGCCGGGTGGTGTCCTACTACGACCAGAACGAGGTGGGCCGGGCCCAGGAGCTCGTCGAGACGCTCAAGCAGGGCCGCACGGTCGTGGTCATCACCGACGCGGGCATGCCGGGCGTCTCCGACCCCGGCTACCGCCTGACCCGCCTGGCCGTCGAGGCGGGCGTCACCGTCACCGCGCTGCCGGGGCCGAGCGCGGTCACCACCGCGCTGGCCGTGTCCGGGCTGGCCAGCGACCGGTTCTGCTTCGAGGGTTTCCCGCCGCGCAAGCCGGGCGAGCGGGCCCGCCGCCTGGCCGAGCTGGCGACCGAGCAGCGCACGATGGTCTTCTTCGAGTCGCCGCACCGGCTGGCCGGCTCCCTGGAGGCGATGGCGCAGGCGTTCGGTCACGACCGGCAGGCCGCGGTGTGCAGGGAGCTGACCAAGACCTACGAGGAGGTGCGCAGGGGCGGCCTCGGCGAGCTGGCCGAGTGGGCGGCCCCCGGCGTCAAGGGCGAGATCACGGTGGTCGTCGCCGGGCACGTGCCGGGCGAGACCGAGCACGACCTCGACGCGCTGGTCGCGGAGGTCGAGCGCAGGGTCGCCGAGGGAGAGCGGCGCAACACGGCGGTCACCGGCGTGGCCAAGGGCGCGGGCATCCCCAAACGGGAGCTGTACGACCTGGTTCACAGGAGATCCGCCACGCCATAGGGTGCGCATCGTGAACAATTGGGGGCCTTCGGCGCAGCGGCTGGTCCCGCCGATCCAGGGCACGGCCCTCCTGGGCTGGGCCGGGCCGCTCGCCGTGGCGATCTTCGGCGGCCTGCTCCGGTTTCTCCGGCTCGGCGAGCCCAAGGCCCTGGTCTTCGACGAGACGTACTACGCCAAGGACGCCTACTCCCTGATCGTCCACGGCGTCGAGCGCACCATGCTGGGCGACGCCAAGAACCCCATCGCCGACCGGCGCCTGCTCGCCGGGAACCTCGACGTCTTCAAGCAGTGCGCGCAGCCCGCCGACTGCGCCTCCTTCGTGGCCCATCCGCCGCTGGGCAAGTGGATGATCGCGGCGGGCGAGTGGCTGTTCGGCATGACCCCGTTCGGCTGGCGCTTCGCGGCGGCACTCGTCGGCACGCTGTCGATCCTGGTCATGGCCAGGGTGGCGCGCAGGATGACCCGTTCGACGCTGCTCGGCTGCCTGGCCGGTCTGCTGCTGGCGCTCGACGGCCTGCACCTGGTGCTGTCGCGGACGGCGCTGCTCGACGGCTTCCTGATGTTCTGGGTGCTGGCCGGGTTCGCCTGCCTGGTGGCCGACCGCGACTGGGCGCGGCGGCGGCTGGCCGACCGGCACGACACCTCGCCGGTGAGCACACTGGGCCCGCGGCTCGGGTTACGGCCGTGGCGGCTGGCGGCCGGGTTCTGCCTGGGGGCCGCGTGCGCGGTCAAATGGTCGGGGATCTTCTTCCTGCTGGCCTTCGCGGTCCTGTCGCTCATGTGGGACGCGGGGGCACGGCGGGCGCTGGGGCTGCGGGAGCCGTACCGGGGGGCGCTGGCCCACGACGGGCCCGGCGCGCTGGGTGCCATGACGCTCGTGCCCGCCGCGGCCTTCGTCGCGTCGTGGACCGGCTGGTTCGCCACCGCCGGCGGCTGGGGCCGCAACTGGGACCAGGCCACCTCCCAGGGGCCCTTCTTCTTCGTGTTCGACTCGGTTCGGTCGTGGCTGCAGTACCAGATCCAGGTGCTCGGCTTCCACAGCAACCTGCAGGACTACCACGAGTACATGTCGGAGCCCTGGCAGTGGCCGCTGCTGGTGCGCCCCGTCCCCTTCTACTACCAGGGCACCAAGAACGCCTGCGGCGGCCAGGACTGCACACAGGCCGTGTACGGCGTCGGCACCCCCGCCCTCTGGTACGCCGCCGCGCTCGCGCTGATCGCGCTCATCGTGTGGTACGTCTCCTCCCGCGACTGGCGGGCGGGCGCGACCCTGCTGGCCTTCGCCGTCGGCTGGCTGCCGTGGTTCTACTACGCCATCGCCGACAACCGCACGATGTACCTGTTCTACATGATCCCCGTCGTGCCGTTCATGGTGCTGGCACTCACGCTGTGCGCCGGGCTGGTGCTGGGCAGGCGGGACGCCGGCCCCACCAGGCGGGCCGTCGGCGCGGCGGGCGCGGGCGCGCTCGCGCTCGTCGTGCTGGTCAACTTCTGGTGGCTGTCACCGGTGCTCACCGGCGAGACCGTCACCCACGCGCAGTGGTGGGCCCGGATGTTGCTGAACTCCTGGGTCGGCGTCGCCCCCAAGTGACCCCGTGGCGCAGCGTGATCGCCGCAGCCACGCAGGCCAGCGGCACCGCGGGGAGCACGTAGCGGTAGTCGAACTCCGCCGACGCCGCCGGGGCGAGCAGCAGCCCCATCGCGCCCAGCCACGGCAGCACCACCGGCCCGCCGAACTTGCGCCAGCGCACCGCGACGCCGTACAGGCCGATCAGCAGGACGCCGCCGAGCGCGATGCCGGGCAGGTAGAACACCTTCTGGTAGGCGCTCATGATGTCGGCCCACGGGTGCACGACCCGCGTCTCGGGCGGGCCCTGCTCGTAGCTGAACGCGTCGGTGTCGGTGCGGCCCCCCGCGTAGGACGCCCACTTCGGCAGCCGCTTGGGCTGCCCGGTGTCGTCGATCTCGACGTACGGCTTGAACTGGTACATGTTGTACGTCGACTCGTCGGGGAAGCGCGGGCGCGACCAGTGGAACGAGCGGAAGAAGTCGCGCGCGACCACCTTCAGATAGTCGCCCGGCTGCGACAGGATCGCCCGCGTCGCGAACTTGCTGGCGGCGTCGTTGGTGATCTCGCTCCACTTCTTGTTGATGCCCCACCGGTGCAGCACCTCGCCGGTGCCGGTGCCGTCGCCGTTGCCCTGACCCCACAGGTACCACTGCGCGTAGTCTTTGCGCTGGCTCACCGGGTCGTTGATGCACAGCAACAGGAGCTGGACCTCTTTGTACTTGTCGATGTCCATCTTGTTGCAGTCGGCGAAGATGGCCGTGCGCATGTACAGGATGAGCCCGTCGCTGTTGGTCATCGCGAACTTGCCGTACGCGGAGGCGAACCACCCCATGTACGCCATCACGGGGATCGCGCAGGCCGTGACCACCGCCGCGATCGGCCGCCACCCGGTGCGCTTGACCAGCAGATAGAGCACCACGAGCGCCAGGATCGGCAGGCCGATCGAGCGGGTCAGCCAGGTCATCGCGAGCAGCAGGCCGACGACCGCCCCGGCCTTCCAGGTCAGCCGCCGCTTCCACAGCACCATCGTGATCACGCCGACGACGAGCAGCATGAACTGCGTGTCGGACATCACCAACTGCTCGAGCTGGATCTGGTAGGCGTCGAACAGCACGGGCGCCGCCGCCAGCGTGGCCCCCCACTTCGGCAGCCGGAACTTGATCCGCAGCAGCGCGTAGATCAGGCACGCCGTGGCCAGGCCCATCAGATGCTGGGTGAAGGTGAGCAGGGCGAAGCTGTGGAACGGCTTGAGCAGCATCAGCCAGAAGCTGTAGCCGTCGGGCCTGATCGGGTGCGGCCGCGGGTGCAACGCCACCGAGACGTACTCGTAGGAGTCGTTGAACCACATGGCCGGGCCGTAGCCGAGCATGGTGATGAGCCGCAGCACGGCGCCGCCGCCGAAGGCCGCGGCGAACACCCGATGCCTGCGCAACATGGACAGCGCACGAGCTGCCCGGCCTGGAGCGGAGTGGTTCACAGGGGTAATCTCCGCGACGCTCACCATGCTGTAAAGAATGCCAGTCGTTTTCACGTCTGTGCCCGACCACCGTCGCGTTCAGGGCATGATGGTCCACTGAAGAGCTTTAACTGAAGGGTAGACACGTGGAACTGACGGTGGTCATGCCCTGCCTCAATGAGGCGGAGACCGTGGAAGTCTGTGTACGCAAGGCGTTGGCGTGCATGGAGGAGCACGGCATCGAGGGCGAAGTGCTGATCGCCGACAACGGCAGCACGGACGGCTCGCAGCAACTCGCCCGCGACGCCGGCGCCCGCGTGGTCCATGTCGACGAGAAGGGCTACGGAAACGCCCTCATCGGCGGCATCAGGGCGGCGCGCGGCAAGTTCGTGATCATGGGCGACGCCGACGACTCCTACGACTTCACCGCGTTGATGCCGTTCGTCGAGCAGTTGCGCGACGGCGCCGACCTCGTGATGGGCAACCGCTTCAAGGGCGGCATCGCCCCCGGCGCCATGCCGCCGCTCCACCGCTACCTGGGCAACCCGGTGCTGTCGTTCGTCGGGCGGCTGTTCTTCCCGTCGGCGATCGGCGACTTCCACTGCGGGCTGCGCGGGTTCAGGCGCGACTCGATCCTGCGGCTGCAGCTCCAGACCGGTGGCATGGAGTTCGCCTCGGAGATGGTGGTCCGCTCCACGCTGTCCGGGCTCGACGTACGCGAGGTGCCGACCACGCTCTCGCCCGACGGCCGCTCCCGCCCGCCGCACCTGCGCTCCTGGCGCGACGGCTGGCGCCATCTGCGCTTCCTGCTCCTCTACAGCCCGAAGTGGCTGTTCTTCTACCCCGGCGTGCTGATGATGATCATCGGCCTGGTCGCCGGCACGGCGCTGACCTTCGGCCCGGTCGAGATCGGCGAGCTGGCCTTCGACGTCGACACCCTGGTCGGGTCGTCCGCGCTGGTGGTGATCGGCTTCCAGGCGGCCCTGTTCGCCGTGTTCACCAAGGTCTACGCGGCCGAGGAGGGGTTCCTGCCGGAGTCGCCGCGCATCCGCAAGCTGATCGGCATCGTGAGCCTGGAGAAGGGGCTCGTGGTCGGCGGGCTGCTGGCGCTGGCCGGTCTGGTCGGCCTGGTGATGTCGCTGGTGCACTGGCAGATCCGCAGCTTCGGCGAGCTGAACCCGCGCGAGTCGCTGCGTATCGTCGTGCCGTCCGCCACGGCGCTCGTCATGAGCTTCCAGACGATCTTCGCGGCGCTGTTCATCAGCATCCTGGGCATCCGCCGCACCCGCGAGAGCTCGGTCGACGTGGCTGCCAAGGCGGCCGAGGAGGCGGCGGAGGCGGTCTCGCTGGAGAAGTCGAAGCGGTAGAGACAGGGGCTGGGCCCGCGGCGCGCTGAGGGGGCTCGCGGGCAATCGGTTCGAGGCCCGCTCGCGATCCCCGTAGGCTTAGGAACATGTCCCAGCACATCTTGACCGCCGTCGCGTGGCCGTACGCTAACGGCCCTCGCCACATCGGGCACGTCTCAGGGTTCGGCGTGCCGTCCGACGTCTTCAGCCGCTACCAGCGGATGGCGGGCAACAAGGTGCTGATGGTCTCCGGCACCGACGAGCACGGCACGCCCATCCAGGTGCAGGCCGACAAGGAGGGCGTGAGCGCCAGAGAGTTGGCCGACCGCTACAACCGCGTCATCGCCGAAGACCTGACCGGGCTCGGCCTGTCCTACGACCTGTTCACCAGGACGACCACGCGAAACCACTACGCCGTCACGCAAGAGATCTTCAAGGGCCTCCACGCCAACGGCTACATCTTCCCCAAGACCACGATGGGGGCGATCTCCCCCTCCACCGGCCGCACCCTGCCCGACCGCTACATCGAGGGCACCTGCCCCATCTGCGGCTACGACGGGGCGCGCGGCGACCAGTGCGACAACTGCGGCAACCAGCTCGACCCGATCCAGCTCATCAACCCCCGCAGCCGCATCAACGGCGAGAAGCCGACGTTCGTCGAGACCGAGCACTTCATGCTCGACCTGCCCGCCTTCGCCGAGGTGCTCGGCACCTACCTGCGCGCCAAGCAGGGCGAGTGGCGGCCCAACGTGCTCAAGTTCGCCCTCAACCTGCTGGGCGACCTGCAGCCGCGGGCGATCAGCCGCGACCTCGACTGGGGTGTGCCGATCCCGCTCGACGGCTGGCGCGACCAGCCCAACAAGCGCCTCTACGTGTGGTTCGACGCGGTCATCGGCTACCTGTCGGCCTCCATCGAGTGGGCCAGGCGCTCGGGCGACCCCGACGCCTGGCGCCAGTGGTGGCAAAACCCCGACGCCCGGGGCTACTACTTCATGGGCAAGGACAACATCGTCTTCCACGCCGAGATCTGGCCGGCGATGCTGTACGGCTACGGCGGCATCGGCGCGCGCGACGGCTCGCCCGGCTCGCTGGGGGCGCTCGACGTGCCGTCCGAGGTGGTCTCCAGCGAGTTCCTGACGATGGAGGGCAAGAAGTTCTCCTCCTCGCGGCAGGTCGTCATCTACGTGCGCGACTTCCTGGCGCGCTACGACGCCGACGCGCTGCGCTACTACATCGCCGTGGCCGGCCCGGAAAACCAGGACACCGACTTCACCTGGCAGGAGTTCGTCAACCGCAACAACGGCGAGCTGGTCGCGGCCTGGGGAAACCTGGTCAACCGGTCGATCTCGATGGCGGCCAAAAACTTCGGGGCCGTGCCCGAGCCAGGCGACCTCACCGACGCCGACCGGGCGCTGCTGGAACGTTCGCGCAAGGCGTTCGGGCCGGTGGGCGCGGAGCTGGGCCGGTCGCGGTTCAAGAACGCGATCACCGAGGCGTTCGACGTGGTCCGCGAGGCCAACAAATACCTGGCCGAGCAGGAGCCGTGGAAGCTGAAGGACGACCCGGCGCGACAGAGGTCCATCCTGCACGTCGCGCTCCAGGTGGTCGACGACGCCAAGACGATGCTCACGCCGTTCCTGCCCGGCTCGTCCAACAAGGTCTTCGCCATGCTCGGCGGCGAGGGCGTGTGGTCGGGCATGCCGGAGATCCAGGAGGTCGACGAAGACGGCGGCACCCCCTACCCGGTGATCACCGGCGAGTACGACGGGACCGCCCGCTGGGAGCACCGGCCGATCAAGCCGGGCACGCCGCTCGCGCCGCCCGTGCCGCTGTTCAAGAAGCTGGACCCCAAGGTCGTCGACGAGGAGCTGGCCCGGCTGGGCGAGTGACCCGCGGGCGATCGGCCCGGCCACGTTCCCCGCACGGGTGGCGTGGCCGCGGCCGGGCCGCGGGGAGGCTACGTTGGATGCCGTGACCAAGCTTCCCGCCGCGCCCGAGCCGCTCTCCGCCCCCGTGTTCGACAGCCACTGCCACCTCGACATCATGGTGGGCGACCGGCAGGCGTCGTCGGGTGACCCGGTGGCGCTGGCCGCGCAGGCGGCACGGGCGAGCGTACGCGGCATCCTCGACGACGCCCGCGCCGTCGGGGTGACGAGGCTGGTCACGATCGGCTACGACCTGCCCTCCTCGCGCTGGAACGCGCAGGTGGCGGCCGACCAGGAGGGTGTCTACGCCGGAGTCGCCATCCACCCCAACGAGGCCCACGAGGCCACTCCCGAGGTCCTGGCGGAGATCGAGGCCCTGGCCGGGCAGCCCCAGGTGCGCGCGGTCGGCGAGACCGGCCTCGACTACTACCGCGACTGGGCGAGCAAGGCCGACCAGCACGCGAGCTTCCGCGCCCACGTCGAGATCGCCAAGCGCACCGGCAAGGCGCTGGTCATCCACGACCGCGAGGCGCACGACGACGTGCTGAGGGTGCTGGCGGAGGAGGGCGCGCCGGACAAGGTGGTCTTCCACAGCTACTCGGGTGACGCCGAAATGGCGAAAAAGTGCGTCGAAGCCGGATATTTCATGTCGTTTTCCGGGCCTGTGACGTACAAGAACGCCGGCTACCTCCGTGCGGCGGCCGAGGTCGCGCCCGCCGAGCTGCTGCTGGTCGAGACCGACGCCCCCTACCTGCCGCCCGTCCCGCACCGAGGCAAGCCCAACGCCCCCTACCTCATCCCGCTCACCCTGCGCTGCCTGGCCGAGGTCAAAAAGGTCCATCCGGATGAGTTGTGCGAGGCGATCAGCGCCAACGGAGTCACGGTCTTCGGCGAGTGGTGACCATCTTTTGGTGAACCGGTGGAGGCGGGCACGGGCCCGACGCTAACGTTCGGGCGGTCCTACCCCCCTACCGGAGGTGGTTCGTGCGAGGCAAGAGGCGTGCGCCCCGTCCGCCGATCCCGTGGCGTTCGCCGTGGACACCCGTCGTGTGCCTGGCCGGCGCGGTGGCCGTCGGCGTGCTCGTGGCGGTGTCGGTCCTGGTCAAAGAGGTGATCGTGGTCGTCGACGGCGAGCGCAGGCCGGTCCGCGCCTTCGCCGCGACCGTCCACGAACTGCTCGCCGACGCCGGCGTGTCGATGGGGTACGGCGACGTCGTGAACCCCTCCGGCCACGAGGAGGTCGCCGACGGCGCCACCATCGAGGTACGCCGCGCCCGCCCCATCACCCTGACCCTCGACGGCCACACCAGCAGGCACCTCGTCACCGCCACGAACGTCGGCGACGCCCTGGCCGAGCTGGACATCACCCCCGCCGCGAGCAAGCTGTCGGCCCCGCCCGGCGACGCGGTGCCGCTGGAGGGCATGGAGCTGACCGTCTACACCCGGCGCGTGGTCTACGTGGTGGCGGGCACCATGCGGCTGACCTCGCGTACGACCGCCAGGACCGTGCGCGAGGTGCTGAGGCAGAAGCGCATCGAGCTGCGCCGAGGCTACCGGGTGACCCCGCCGCTGGGCAGCTTCCCCAAGGACGGGACGGTCATCACCGTCACCCCCACCCGCACCACGCAGATCGTGCCCGCGACCGCCCGGCTCGACTGGCGGGCCCTGGCCGAGTGCGAGTCGCACGGCGACCCGACGGCGTTCAACCCGGAGGGGCCCTACTACGGCATGTACCAGTTCAGCCTGCCCATGTGGCAGTCCGTGGGCGGGATGGGGCTGCCGAGCGCCTGGCCGGAGGAGGAGCAGACGTACCGGGCGCAGCTCCTGTACCAGCAGGTGGGCGGCAGGTGGCACGGCCAGTGGCCGAGCTGCGGCGCCCACCTCTTCGGCACCGCCTGACACGAAGCCGGCCGAGCGGACGCGGGGACGCGGGGAGGCGGGGAGGCCCAGCCTGACACGGAGCCGGACGAAGGGCCCGGGGCGCCTAGCCTGACACCGACACGCCGAAGTCGGCCCCGTTCTGGGGTTGGACCGGCTCGACCGTGTCGGCGTTGCGCCCGGCCACCGCGACCCTCCCGTGCGGCCCCGCGTCCGGCTGCCCCACGTACACCTTGTTCCCGCTGAAGGCCACCGACCAGCCGAACAGCCCGTCACCGGTAGCCAGCCTGCGCTCCTCCGAGACGTTCAGCCACGAGACCACCCGCACCCCGCCGCCGTAGGGGGCGCCGATCGCCAGCCGCCCGTCCGCCGAGGCGGCCATCGAGAACCCGAACGCCTGCCCGCCCGCCTGCGTCACCGTCCGCGTGGGTTTCCTGGCCGGATCCAGGAGCTGCACGTATCCGGGGCCCGGCGCGCTGACGGCATAGCCGGAGCCCTCGGAGTAGGCGACCGCGTAGCCGTACCGGTCGCCTGAGGCGTCGGTCGGTGAGTCGAGCTTGTCCGAGGTGAGCTTCTGGGCCAGCACGTCGTCGATGAAGACGACCGAACCCGAGTCGATCCGCCCGGCCTCGACCTGGCGGCCCGCGCCGTCGGCGTTCTCGTACGGGACGCCCACGACCAGCCCGTTCCCCGGCCCGAACGCCATCGACCAGCCGAACTGGTCGCCCACCTCGCTGTTGCCCCGCACGTCCACGGTCTCCTGGCCGATCCGGCGCAGCTCGCCCGCGCCCTTGCGCACGTAGACGGTGCCCACGTCGACGAGCTGGGCCTCGTCCTCGTACGGCGCGCCGATCGCGACCAGGTCGCCGCGCGCGGCCAGCGACCAGCCGAAATGCGCGAACCGCTGGGGCTGGGGCGCGACCAGGCGCTGCGGGGGAGCGGCGCCTGCGCCGTAGACCACGTACGCGGCTCCGGCGTCCTCGGCGCCGTCCACGTCCGCGTACGGGGCACCGATCACCAGGTCGGCGCAGGCGTCGCCGTTGACCTGCGCGAGGCGTACGGACCAGCCGAAACCGTCGCCCGCGAGCAGCCCGGGAACGGCGACGGGCACCACCTTGCCCCCGGACAGGACGTGCACCGCCCCCTTCCGATCGTCGCCGAACGGATCGCCCACGGCGACGTCGTCCACGCCGTCACCGTCGAAGTCGGCGGCCCCGGCCCCGGCGCAGGCCACGGCAGGGGTGCCGATGGCCGGAACTCCCGTCGCCGCGAGGACGAGCGCGACGAGCACGGACCAGATCGTCACAGTGCCACCTCGATCTGCCGGCCGTTCTCCAGCATGGTCGCGGTCATCCGTACGGGCCTGCGGTAGGCGGCCAGGTCGAACACGAACGCGCTGTCCACCCTCCCACCGGGCAGGATGGCGGGCGGCAGGGTCACGGGGGCGGCGTCGTGCTCCCCGCCCCGGTCGTCGACCATGGTGACCACGGGCTGGATCAGCACCTGGCGCTCGCCGCCCGGGTTGATCATCGTCCAGCGGACCACGCAGAGCTGGCCTCGGGCGGCGGTCCGGCCCTCGTACTCCTTCAGCCCGCACTCCGGGGCCGCCGCGACGATGGCGACGGGGTCGTCGAAGTCGGCGCCCAGCGCGAACCTGCGGCCCACGTCGTTCGGGCGCGTGCTGCCGGCAGCCTGTGGAGTGCCCTGGGCGGCGGTGGTGGTGGTCGTGTCGCGGGCGGAGGTGGCGATCAGCACGCCCGCCGTCACGACGATGGCCAGCACGGCCGCGGCGGCGGCGATCAGCCACCGCGTCCCGGCCGTACGCGAGCCGCGGGCCCCGTCGTCCTCGCCCGGGTCGGTCGGTACGGCGTCACCGGGCCGGGTCTCAGCGCCTGCTTCGGTCCCCTGCCGCGAAGGGGCCGGTGGTCGCCGGGGTTGCCCGGCCGAGCGTAACAACCCGCGTACCCGCGACGGTCGTCGTTCCTCTTCCCGGCCGGGGACCTGCCAGCGGGCCAGCTCCTCCCTGGCAGCCTGCTCCTCCCGGCGAGCCCGCTCCTCGACGGACACCGGAGCCTGCGGCGAAACGTCGGCCGCGCCCCGGTCGTCACCGCCGGACGTGGCGAGACCCGGCCCGGCCCCGGCCGCGGCACCGAACGCCGACGGCGGCCCGGCCCTACCCGGCCGGGATCCCTGACCCGGCGCGGAACCCACTCCTCGCCCCGAACCTCCACGAGCACCTTCACCAGCACCAGCACCTTCACCAGCACCAGCACCTTCACCAGCACCAGCACCTTCACCAGCACCGGGGCCCGCACCTTCACCAGCACCGGCACCAGCGCCGGGACCTCCACCTTCACCAGCACTTTGCCTCGAACGTTCACCAGCACGGGGAGCCGGCCCCGAACCCGCCCTCAGCCCAGCCCCCGAAGCCGCTGGGCCCGGAACCGCCCTGCCCGTCGCATCGCCGGGCGGCGGTGTCGTGAACGCGGCCGTGATGTCCGGCCCGTCCACCACGTTCCTCGGCGGTTGCCAGCCGCCGAGCAACTCGGTCGCGACGAGCGTCGGCGGATCACCTGCGGGCGTGGCGGCGATGGTGGCGGCCGGTGCCGGGGCGCTGCCTCCCACCAGGGCGATCAGCAGATCCTGCGCGGTCGGGCGCAGGGCGGGGTCCATCGAGGTGGCCCGCCACGCCAACTCGTTCAGCGGCGCCGGGAGCGCACCCAGGTCGGGCGGCGAGTTGAGCACCCGCGTGGCCAGCGTGACGGCGTCGCCCCGCCCGAACGGATGCCGCCCGTTCCCGGCGTAGGACACCAGGCAGCCCCAGGCGAAGATGTCGGCCGCCGGGCTGACGACCTCACCGCGTACCTGCTCGGGCGCCCACCATCCAGGACTCCCCAGCAGCTCACCGGACAGCGTGAACCCCGTGTCCCGGTCGAGCGCCCTGGCGATGCCGAAGTCGATCACACGTGGGCCGGAGAGGGAGAGGATGACGTTCGCCGGCTTCAGGTCCCTGTGCACCAGCCCTGCCACGTGGATGGCCGCGAGCGCCGCCGCGACCCCCAGCGCGACGCCGTGCAACGCCCCCGGGTCCAGAGCCCCGTAGGTCGTGATCTGGTCGGACAGAGGGGTCCCGGCGATGTACTCGGTGACCATGTACGGCCGCCCGTCCCCGGTGTCGCCGTTGTCCAGCACCTGGGCCGTACAGAACGACGCCACCCGCCGGGCGTTCTCGACCTCCGCGTGGAACCTGGCCGCGAAGCCCTGCTGATTGGCGAACTCCGCCTTGACCACCTTGAGCGCGACGAAACGCCCCGTCGGGGCGCGGGCGAGGAACACGGTCCCCATCCCGCCCTCGCCGAGCCGCCCGAGCAGCCGGTAGGGCCCGATCTCCCGCCGGTCGGCAGGCTGGAGCGGCGCGGCGCCCGTTGGCTCCATGAGGGACGTCCCTTCCTGTTCCACGCCATCCTCTCCCTTGGTCTCCCCGTCCGCCATCGCACGTTCTTCGATGCGGGAGACTGGTTGGATGATGAGCCTGTTGGGCCCGGCGGAAATACGTAATTTGGCGAACAAGCTAGATCTTCGTCCGACAAAAAGACTTGGCCAGAACTTCGTGATCGACGCGGGGACGGTCCGGCGCATCGTCCGGGTCGCCGAGCTGTCCCCTGATGACGTCGTCATCGAGGTGGGGCCGGGGCTCGGCTCGCTCACGCTCGCGCTCCTGCCGTCGGCGGCTCACGTGGTCGCCGTCGAGATCGACCCGGTTCTCGCGGCCCAACTCCCCATCACGGCCGCCGACCGCGACGCCGGCGGCGACCTGACGGTCGTCAACGCCGACGCCATGAAGGTCACGCTCGACGACCTGTCCGGCCACGTGCCCACCGCCCTGGTGGCCAATCTGCCGTACAACGTGGCCGTACCGGTGGTGCTGCACCTCCTGGAGGCCCTTCCGTCGCTGCGCAAGGGCCTGGTCATGGTTCAGTTGGAGGTCGCCGACCGGCTCGCCGCCGGCCCTGGCTCGAAGGTGTACGGAGTGCCGTCGGTCAAGGCCGCCTGGTACGCGGACGTACGCCGTGCGGGCCCCGTCGGCCGTACGGTCTTCTGGCCCGTCCCCAACGTCGACTCCGGCCTCGTCTCCCTGACCCGCCACGACCCCCCGCCGACCTCAGCCACGCGGGAGGAGGTGTTCGAGGTCGTGGACGCGGCCTTCGCCCAGCGCCGCAAGACCCTCCGCGCGGCCCTGTCCACCTGGGCCGGCACCGCCGCCGACGCCGAACGCGCCCTCCGCGCGGCGGGCGTCGACCCGTCGACGAGAGGCGAACAACTCGACGTCCACGCCTTCGCCCGCATAGCCGAACAACGCCCCTGACCCACCCTCACCACGGCCCGACCCCACCCTCACCACGGCCAGAACCCACCCTCACCACGGCCAGAACCCGCGCCAAACGCCGTACGCTCCTCGGTCGCCTCGGTCGCCTCGGTCGCCTCGGTCGCCTCGGTCGCCTCGGTCGCCTCGGTCGCCCCGGTCGCCCCGGTCGGCCCTGTCGCCCGGTCGGCGCGGTCGGGCCTGTCGCCCGGTCGGCGCGGTTGCCCTGCTCGCCCTGCTCGCCCTGCTCGCCCCGGTCGGCGCGGTCGCTCCGGTCGCCCTACTCGCCCCGGATGAGAACGAGACGGGATCGCCGCAAGGACAGCCTGGGCTTCTTCCTGGCTGGGACGCGGCGGGTCGAGCTGCTGTGCAGGTCGCCGTTCGCACCGTCGGGCTTGTCGGACCAGGGCGGGCCGTTATGGCTGCACAGCCGCAGGTCACCCCTTCGGCTGTGGATAAGCGGTCGTCCTCCACAGAATCCCGTTCGGCCGATCCGCCCACCCGTCCGCCATCCGATGCTGGGCCTCCCACCTCGATCCATCCGGGAGGCCATCAATGCTCCACCACGCCATCACCCTGTGCCTGGTCCTCATCTCGGCAGTCTTCGCCGCCCTTCTCACGCCCGCCCCCGCTCATGCCGGCCCCACCGCACCACCGCGAGCGAACGGCCCGCTCCTTGCCAACAAGGTCCTGACCAAGGGGCAGATCGCCGCCGCAGCCGCCATCACCCAGATAGGCGTCTCCTTCTCCTGGGGCGGAGGCTCCCCGAAGGGGCCCACCCTGGGAATAGGCAGGGGATCCGGCACCAGAGGCTTCGACTGCAGCGGGCTGACCCTCTACGCCTGGTCCAGAGCGGGCGTACGGCTGAGTCACTACACCGGGGCCCAGTTCCGGCAGGGCCGCCGGATTCCTCTCGCCGCACGCCGTACAGGGGATCTTCTCTTCTTCGGGGGTGGCGCGGGCGACCCGACCCACGTGGCCCTGTTCCTGACGGGTGGCCTCATGGTCCACGCCACGAGGACGGGCGACATGGTCAGAAAGTCCAACTTCCTCACCTCGTCCTACTACCGCACCACCTTCAGAGGCGTCGTACGTCCCGGGTGAGCAGCATCACGCTCCGTTCGCCCTCAGCCCGAGACGCGGCTCGCATGCCGGGCACGAGTGGGCAGCTCCACCTCCGAGTCCCGAGGCGGTCAACACCCCCAGGCTCCGCCACCGCCCCAGGCTCCGCCACCGCCCCAGGCTCCGCCACCGCCCCAGGCTCCGCCATCGTCCCAAGCTCCGCCACGCCCTACGCGCCGACGTCCGACACGACCAGCGCCCGTGTCCCCTCCCCTCACGCGCCCGTGTCCCATCCTCGCGCGCCCGTGTCCCGTCCTCACACACCCGAGTCGAACGACCGATTCACGATCCCGGGCGGTGCCACGGCCCACCTACCGGGCAGTCAGTCCGGCCGCCAGTGCGTCGCTGGGACACAGCAGCCTTCACCGACGCTGGCTCACCGGATGACCGGCCACTTTTCGTTAGTCCTCGGCATCGGGCAAATGCCCACCAACTTGACTCTCCGTGTTGAACATCTGGTAGTCCTCCGGGTCATATTTTCGAGAACCGCATGTCAGGGCGGCGGGCCCCGATAACATCGAGTGTCCTTGACCCCGGCAAGTGATGAGAGTGGCAGAAGATCGATGAGTTCGGTGACCGTACGTGTGCCCGCGAAGGTCAACGTGCAGCTTTCTGTCGGCCCGCTCCGGGAAGATGGCTACCACGACCTGGTCAACGTCTTCCATGCAGTATCGATCTTCGACGAGGTCGTGGCGAAGGAGTCCGAGTCGATCACGGTTCAGGTGAACGGGAAGTGGTCCGACCAGGTGCCGACCGATGACTGCAACCTGGCGATCCGCGCTGCCCGTGCGCTCGCCAAGCACGCGGGCCGTACCTACGGCGCCGACCTGATCATCCAGAAGGAGATCCCCGTCGCCGGGGGGATGGCGGGCGGCAGTGCCGACGCCGCCGGTGCCCTGGTGGCCTGCAACGAGCTGTGGGGGCTTGGGTTGCCCATGGAAGATCTCATGGAGATCGCCGGTGACCTCGGCAGCGACGTACCGTTCTCCTTGATCGGCGGCACCGCCGTCGGCACCGGCCGCGGTGAGCAGTTGAGCGAGCTGCCCACGGGAGGCACGTTCCACTGGGTGTTCGCGCTGGCGGACGGCGGCCTCTCCACGGCCACCGTGTACGCCGAGTGCGACCGTCTCAGGGCGGCCTTGGGGGCCGAGGTGCCCTGGCCGATGCTCGACGATTCGCTGATGGAGGCCCTGGGCACCGGCGACGCCTACGCCCTCGGGTCTCACCTGACCAACGACCTCCAGGCCGCCGCCCTCAACCTCCGCCCCGAACTCGCGCCCACCCTCGACTCGGGCCGTCAGCACGGCGCGCTGGGCGCGATCGTCTCCGGCTCCGGCCCCACCTGCGCCTTCCTGGCCATCGACGCCACCCACGCCCGCGACCTGGCCCAGAGCCTGACCGCCACCGGCGCCGCCCACACCGCAGTGGCCGCCCACGGCCCGGTCCACGGCGCCACCCTGGTCTAACACCAGCTCACACCCGTCCCCGGCCTGGGGCCTCACCCTCGGCCTCGCAACCGCCCCTGCCAACGGTCACACGCTCGGTCTCACGGCCGTCCGTGCCAGAGCCGTACGCTCGTACGCTCGGTCTCACAGCCGTTCGTGCTAGAGCCGTGCGCTCGGTCTCACAGCCGTCCGTGCCAGGGCAGTGCGTTCGGTCTCACGGCCGTCCGTGCCAGGGCCGTACGCTCGTACGCTCGGTCTCGCAACCGTTCGTGCCAGGGCAGTGCGCTCGGCCTCACGGCCGTCCGTGCCAGAGCCGTGCGCTTGGTCTTGCGACTGCGCCTGTCAGCGGCCGTGCGTTCGGTCTCGCAGCCATCCCTGCCAGGGGCCGTACGTTCCGCGTGTCCCTGATTGCCGCTCTCACCTGCGGCGGCGGCCGTCTCTGCGCATCCTGAGATCGTTGGCACTGGGCTGCCAAGGGGCCGTATGGGGCCGCCAGACGGGGATCAGGGGGTTTGGCGGTGCGTCGGAGAGCGTGAAAGTGCTGAAAGCGCAGCCCGGAGACTCAACTCCTTGAACGCGTCCACCCGCTTGGCCTCAGATCCCTTTCGCCCCCGACCGCACTTTCCCGCTCCTCCGCTCGGTGCAGGTTGGAGTGGAGCCCGTTACGAGCCGATACCCTGGGAAGGCCATGAATCTGGTCAATCTTGAGTCGGTTTCCCATGCATACGGGCCCAAGCCGCTCCTCGCCGACGTCTCGCTCGGCGTGGAGGCCGGTGAGCGTATCGGCGTGGTCGGGCGTAACGGGGGCGGCAAGACGACCTTGCTGTCCGTTCTCGCCGGCACCGTACGCCCCGACAGCGGTCGGGTGACCCACAACCGCAGCCTGCGCGTCGGGTTCCTGTCACAGCAGGACACACTTGACCCCTCCACCCCCGTACGCGAGATCGTCCTGGGCGATCTGGCCGAGCACGAGTGGGCGGGCGACCAGCGCGTACGCGAGATCCTCGCCAACCTGATCGGCGACCTCGAGCTCGACGCCAAGGCGGGCGAGCTGTCCGGCGGCGAACGCAGGCGTACGGCGCTGGCCAAGCTGCTCATCGACGACCACGACCTGATCATGCTGGACGAGCCCACCAACCACCTCGACATCGAGGCCATCGCGTGGCTGGCCGGGCATCTGGCGGGCAGGAAGAGCGCGCTGGTGGCGGTGACGCACGACCGGTGGTTCCTCGATGCCGTGTCCACCCGCACGTGGGAGGTCGTCGACGGGCGGGTCGAGCGTTACGAGGGCGGATACGCCGCGTACGTGCTGGCCAAGGCCGAACGCGCGCGCATCGCCCAGGCCGCCGAGGAACGCCGCCAGAACCTCATGCGCAAGGAGATCGCCTGGCTGCGGCGCGGCCCGCCCGCCCGCACGTCCAAGCCGAAGTTCCGCATCGAGGCCGCTCAGGCGCTGATCGCGAACGAGCCGCCGGCGCGCGAGACCGTCGAGCTGATGGGCTTCGCCGCCGCCCGGCTCGGCAAGACCGTCTACGACCTCGAAGACGTCACCCTGCACGCGGGCGGCCCCGGCGCGGGGCCGCTGGTGCTCGATCGCCTGACGTGGCAGTTCGGGCCTGGCGACCGGATCGGGCTGATCGGCGTCAACGGGTCGGGCAAGTCGTCCGTGCTGCGGCTGCTCGCCGACACGGTCAGCCCCGACTCCGGCCGGGTGGTCAGGGGCAGGACGGTACGCCTGGCGCACCTGTCCCAGGAGCTGGCCGAGCTCGACCCGACGCGGCGCGTGCTGGAGTCGGTCGAGGAGATCCGTAAGTACCTCCAGCTCGGCAAGCGCGAGTGGACCGCCTCCCAGCTCCTCGAACGCCTGGGCTTCCGCGGCGACGCGCAGTGGAAGGTGATCGGCGACCTGTCGGGCGGCGAGCGGCGGCGGCTGCAGTTGCTGCGGCTGCTCATGGACGACCCCAATGTCCTGCTGCTCGACGAGCCCACCAACGACCTCGACATCGAGACCCTCAACGAGCTCGAAGACCTGCTGGACGGCTGGCCCGGCACGCTCGTCCTGGTGAGTCACGACCGCTACTTCCTGGAGCGGGTGACCGACCGGTGTGTGGCGCTGCTGGGCGACGGCAGGTTGTCGCTGCTGCCGGGCGGGGTGGACGAATACCTCGAACGGCGCGCCGCGGGCACGGCTGTCACCGCCCGATTCGGCCTCGGCACCACGACGGCCTCCAGCACAGCCGCTGGTACGGCTGCGGGTACCGCGACGGCCGCCGGTGACACGGTGACGGGCGCGACCGTCGGGGGAGCCACCGCAGGGGGAACGGCGGCGGCCGGGCAGGCGTCGCAGGCCGGGCTGTCCGCCAAGGAGGAACGCGAGCTCCGCAAGGAACTCAACCGCCTCGAACGCCAGCTCGACAAGCTCGGCGAGCAGGAGTCCCGCCTGCACGCCGCCATGGCGGAGGCGGCCAGCGACTACGCCAAGCTCGGCTCGCTCGACGCGCAACTCCGCGAGATCACGGTTCAGAAGGACACGATCGAAGCCGAGTGGCTGGAGGTGGCCGACCGCCTGGGCGACTGACGCACCCCCGCCGCCGCCCACGGCGCCTCGGTAAACGACGGCGTCCTTGTGCCCAAGCGCACGGCGCCCCTGTGCTCAAGCGCACGGTGCCCCTGTGCCTTAGTGCGCGGCGTCCCTGCGCCGAAGCGCGCGGCGTCCCTGCGCCCAAGCGCGCGTCCCTGGCGGTCTGCATCCTGCTCGGCAGGGCCCAAACCGTCCTGGAAGGCCGGGGAGCGCCACCGGGTCTCGGGGATCGGCCGGACCTCCCAAGAAACCGCCGCCCCGGGTCACCAGCCCGGAGCCGGCCGCTGCCAAAGATCGGCCGCCTGGGAAGCTGACGGCCCTTGGGAGACAGCGACTCGGGAGGCAGGCGGTACCTGGGAGTTGCTGCCCGGAGAGACCGCCGTTCACGAGGGCTGGCTGCCCGGAGAGGCCGCCGTTCATGAGGCTGGCTGCCCGGAGAGGTCGCCATATATGGGGCGGGTAGCTCGGAGGGGCCGCCGTCTATGGGGCCTGTCTGCCCCGGAGCCTGCCATTCGCGGATGATCGGCGGCCCGAGGGGCGGCTGCTTCCCGGTGGTTGGCTGCCTGAGAGATAGTTCGCCCCCGGGAGGCCGTCGCTCATCGGGCGGGCAGCCGGAGGCTGCCGTCCCCGCGCGGTCGGTGGCCTGGGAGGCAGGCGGCTTCCGAGGAGGGGCAGAGGTAGAGGTCAGTGGGGGGAGTCGAAGGGGGCGAGGAGGGTGCGGAGGAGGGAGGCCAGCGCTCGCCGGTCCGTACCCTCCAACCCCGACAACAGCTCCCGCTCCCTCCGCAGCAGGTCGTCGAACGCCGCGTCCACCCGCGCCAGCCCTGTGTCCGTCAACGACACCAGCACCCCCCGCCGGTCCTCGGGATCGGGACGGCGGCGCACCAGTCGCGCCTGCGCGAGCCGGTCGATGCGGTTGGTCATCGTGCCAGAGGTCACCAGGGTGGCCCGGAGCAGGGCCCCGGGGCTGAGCTCGTACGGCTTCCCCGCGCGCCGCAGCGCCGTCAGCACGTCGAACTCCCACGGCTCCAGATCGTGCTCGGCGAACGCCGCCCGCCGCGCACGGTCGAGGTGCTTGGCCAGTCGTGACACCCTGGAGAGCACCTGGAGCGGCTCGACGTCGAGGTCGGGGCGCTCCGTTCGCCAAGCCGCGACGAGGCGGTCCACCTCGTCCCTAGCATCCTCCGTCATGACACAAGAGTGTACTGTCTTGACGTCGAGATATCTCTCTCGATATCAATTATCTTCATGTCAAGAGATATCTGGGATCCCGCGACCTACGCCGTCTACGCCGACGAGCGGTCGCGGCCGTTCGTCGAGTTGGTCTCCAGAGTGGGCGCGGTCGAGCCCGATTATGTCGTGGACGCGGGCTGCGGCAGCGGCGAACTCACCACGAAGCTGAGCACTCGCTGGCCGAACGCGACCGTGGAGGGCTTCGACTCGTCCCCGGCCATGATCGGCAAGGCCAGGCAGTTGGGGTCGAAGGTCAGGTTCGCGGTGGCCGACGTCGTCACGTGGCGTCCCGACCGGCCCGTGGACGTGATCGTCTCCAACGCCGTCCTGCAGTGGGTGCCTGAGCACCGCGCCGTGCTGGAGCACTGGGTGGAGGCGCTGGCCCCGGGCGGCTGGCTGGCCTTCCAGGTGCCGGGCAACTTCGACGCGCCCAGCCATGTCGCCATCCGCGAGCTGTGCTCCTCGCGCGCCTGGTCCGACAGGCTCGGCGACTTCAGGAGGGACAGCCCGGTCGCCGAGCCGCTGGACTACCTCGATCTGCTCCACCGGGGCGGTGTCCGGGTGGATGCCTGGGAGACGACGTACGTGCACGTTCTGCAGGGCGAGAACCCGGTGCTCGACTGGGTCTCCGGCACCGCCCTGCGCCCGATCCTGGATCGGCTCGATCCGGCCGAGCGGCGGCGTTTCCTGCGCGATCTCTCCGGGTCGCTGGCCGAGGCGTATCCGGCCAGGAGTTACGGCACGCCGTTCCCATTCCGGAGGATCTTCGTGGTGGCTCAGAAATGAGGATAGAAGCGCTGCATCACGTTCAACTGGCCGCGCCGCGTGGCAGTGAGCCGCTGTTGCGGGAGTTCTACACGGGAGTGCTCGGCCTGCGTGAGGTGCCCAAGCCGCCGGCACTGGCCGCGCGCGGCGGGGTCTGGTTCAGGGGCGATGACCTGGAGGTTCATCTCGGCATCGAGGACGATTTCCGGCCCGCGCGCAAGGCCCATCCCGCCTTTCTCGTAGATGACCTAGACTCCTATATAGCGAAATTTCCGGATGCAACGGAAGACGATCTTTTCCCTGGATACCGGCGCATCCATGTCGAAGATCCGGTGGGCAACAGAATCGAGCTTCTGCGACCCGTGTGATATTCATCGTTGAGTGGCATGATTGTCCGAAATCGAACTCTTGCGAGGTGCAGTGGGCATCGAGATCGAGGACAAGTTCGACGTCTCTCCCGAATACGCGATTCCAGACCTCAGCGGCCTGGCGGATGTCGTGGGCCCGAAGGGCTACCAGCTCGTGGCCCTCTACTACGACACGCCCGACCTGAGGCTGGCCGCCCGAGGTGTCACCCTCAGGCGAAGACGGGGCGGCGCCGATCCCGGCTGGCACCTGAAGCTCCCCAAGGCCAAGGGTGTACGCCAGGAGATCACCCACCCGCTCACCCGCAGTACCAAGGTCGTGCCTGCCGAGCTGGCGGAACTCGTCCGTGCCTACACCCGCGGCGTCGAGCTGCACCCGGTCGCCGAACTCGACACGCGCAGGGACGTCACGCTGCTCCAGGACGGTGAGACCAGGCTGGTCGAGATCGCCGACGACCGCGTCAAGGGCACGGTGTACGGCGAGGAGTCCAAGGTCGTACGGTGGCGCGAGGTCGAGGCCGAGCTGCTCGAAGGCGGCTCCGAGGCGCTGCTGGCCAAGGTCGGCAAGCGGCTCAGGAAGGCCGGGGCCACCCCCTCCGAGGCCGCCAGCAAGCTCGCGAAGCTGCTCGAACCAGCCCCGCTCCCCACAGCCCCCACGCAGCCCGGCACGACCGGCGAGATCGTCGTCGACTACGTCGCGGGCCAGGTCTCGGCCCTCCTGTCGCAGGATCCCCGCGTCCGCCGCGCAGAAGAGGACGCCGTGCACCAGATGCGCGTGGCCGCCCGCCGGCTGCGCAGCGCGCTCAAGGCGTTCAAGAGCGTCGTGCTCGACACCGACCACATCCAGGACGAGCTGCGCTGGCTCGGCAACGTGCTCGGCGAGGCCCGCGACCTGGAGGTGATCAGGGCCAGGTTCGGCAAGGAACTGGCCACCTTGGCGCCGGAGCTGGTCACGGGCCCCATTCAGACCCGGCTCGGCTCGGACCTGCTCGAACGCGAACAACAGGCGTACGGGCGCATCAAGGAGGCACTCAGCGGCGACCGCTACTACGCGCTGCTCGACGCGCTCGACGGGCTGGCCGCCGCGCCGGCGCTGGGCAAGGCGGCGGCCAAGCCGGCGCAGGAGCGGCTGCGCGCCATCGCCGCGGCCAACTGGGACCGGGTGACCAAGAGGTACGACCTCGCCCAGGCCATCGACGACCTCGACCGCCGCGAGCTGGCCATGCACGACGTGCGCAAGGCGGCCAAACGCGCTCGATACACCGCGGAGGCGCTCCAGCCCACCCTCGGAGACGACATGGGCAAGCTCGCCAAGCTGGCCGAGGGCATCCAGGAGGTGCTGGGCACCTACCAGGACGGCGTGGTCGCCCAGGAACTGCTGGCCAAGGAGGCGGAGAGCGCCCGCGAGGCCGGCGAGGACACCTTCACCTACGGGCTGCTCATCGGCGTCGAACGCAACGCCGCCGACCGCGCCCACGCCGAGTTCCCCAAGCTCTGGAAGAAGACCCTCAAAGCGGTGACGAAGGTGCTGTGAGGAACCTCCTCACCCGACACTCGACGCTGTCGGCGACCGTACTGATGGTGGGCGTCAGGCCGGGTAGCGCTCGACGCTGACGACCTTGTCCCCGACCCGGTGCAGCACGGAGAAGGCCCCTTTGCGCAGGTGCACGTTCGTGCCGCTGAGCGCCTGGATCAGGGCCGGCAGCACCTTGCCGTGGCTGCACACGACCGCCGGCTGCGTGATGCCCCTCACCAGCGCCGGAGTCTTCTGCGGGTCCTGGCTCTCCTCGCTGAGCAGCGGCTCGATCCTGATGTCGGCCCCGACCCGCTCCGCGTACGGCTCCAGCGTCTGCACGCACCGGGCGCTGGGCGAGCTGACCAGCGACTCGGGCCGGTAGGCGGGCAGCGCGGTGGCCAGGTTCGCCGCCTGGGAGGCCCCGTCGGTGTCGAGCGGGCGGGCCGCGTCGTCGTCCGCCCACTCGTTCCTGGAGCCGGCCGAGCCGTGCCGGACGAGGACGAGCGGCACGGTCACGAGCGGCGCGGCGCGCAGGGCCCGCAGCAGCCCCGCGTCCCACTCGTACGTCAGCAGCCGCCTGGCCTGCTCCACCGGCAACCAGCGCAGCTCGTCGACCTCCTCGCCCGGCTCGAACCCGTCGTCGGAGAGCGCCCGCCCCGTCCAGTAGTCCACCCGCTTGAGCCGCCCGGCGCTCATGTAGTGGACGGGCGGCAGCGCCCGGCCGAGCACCACGGTCAGGCCGGTCTCCTCGCGCACCTCGCGCAGCCCGGCGGCGATCACGTGCTCGCCGGACTTCAGCTTGCCCTTGGGGAACGTCCAGTCGTCGTAGTCGGGGCGGTGGATGACGGCAACCTCGGGGCTGCTCTCCTCGCCCCTCCAGAGCACGGCTCCGGCGGCCCGGAGCAGGTCAGTCATCAACGGTCCTCCAGCGGCGCATCCCGATGAGACGGCTCTGCAGGTCCTCGCCGGGGTGACGGGCCCAGGTGCCGTCGGAGTTGAGCCACCACGCGTTGGTGGTCTCGGCCATGGCCAGGTCCATCAGCTCGATGAGGTACGCCTTGTGCTGCTGCGCGGTCACCTTGACCAGCGCTTCGACCCGGCGGTCGAGGTTGCGGCGCATGAGGTCGGCGCTGCCGATCCACACCTCGGGACGCCTGCCGAGGCCGAACTCGTACACGCGGGAGTGTTCGAGGAACCGCCCCAGGATCGAACGGACGCGGATGTTCTCCGACAGGTCGGGAATCCCCGGACGCAGTATGCAGATGCCGCGCACCCACAGGTCCACCGGGACGCCCGCCCTGGACGCCCGGTAGAGCGCGTCGATGATCGGCTCGTCGACCAGCGAGTTCGTCTTGATCCTGATCCGCGCCGGCCGGCCGGCCTGCTGGTGGGCGATCTCCCGTTCGATCCTGGCGACCAGGCCGCTGCGCATGGAGTGGGGCGCGACCAGCAGCCGCCGGTAGGCCGAGTGGTGTGAGTAGCCGGTCAGGTGGATGAACAGGTCGGTCACGTCCTCGCCGACCAGCGGGTCGGCCGTGAGCAGGCCGAAGTCCTCGTACTGGCGGGCGGTCTTCGGGTTGTAGTTGCCGGTGCCGATGTGGCAGTAGCGGCGCAGCTCGCCCGAGGGCTCCTGGCGTACGACGAGGGCCAGCTTGCAGTGGGTCTTCAGGCCCACCACGCCGTAGACGACGTGGCAGCCGGCGCGCTCCAGCTTGCGGGCCCAGGAGATGTTCGCGTGCTCGTCGAAGCGGGCCTTGATCTCCACGACCACGACGACCTGCTTGCCCGCCTCGGCCGCGTCGATCAGCGCGTTCACGATGGGGGACTCGCCGCTGGTGCGGTAGAGGGTCTGCTTGATCGCCAGCACCCGGGGGTCGGCCGCGGCCACCTCGATGAAGTGCTGCACGCTCGTGGCGAACGAGTCGTACGGGTGGTGCAGCAGCACGTCGCGCTCGCGCAGGGTCGAGAAGATGTCGTCGTCGGCGTTGATCACCTCGGCGGGCACGAACGGCCGGTAGCTCAGCTCGCCCCTGTCGAGGTCGGCGATGGCGTGCAGGCCGGTCAGGTCGAGCGGCCCCGTCAGTCGGTAGATCTCGTGCGGGTCCAGCTCCAGCTCCTCCACGAGCGGGGCCAGCACCTCGGGCGTGATCGTGTCCTCGACCTCCAGCCGCACGGGAGGGCCGAACCGCCGCTTGAGCAGCTCTTTCTCCAGGGCCTGCATGAGGTTCTCTGTGACGTCCTCGTCGACGTCGAGGTCCTCGTTCCTGGTGACGCGGAAGGCGTGGTGCTGGAGGATCTCCATGCCCTTGAAGAGCTGCCCGAGATGAGCGGCGATGACGTCTTCGAGCGGTACGAACCGATCCTTGGACGCCTGGACGAACCTGGGCAACTGCGAGGGAACCTTGACCCGGGCGAACACCGTGTGATCGGTCGCCGGATTACGCACCAGGACGGCCAGGTTCAGGCTGAGCCCGGAGATGTACGGAAACGGGTGGGCGGGGTCCACGGCCAGCGGCGTGAGCACCGGCCTGATCCGCTCCCTGAACAGCTTGCGCAGCTCCGTACGCTCCTCGCGGCCCAGGTCGTCCCACCGGACGATCTCGATGCCCTCGGCGGCGAGCTGCGGGGAGATCTGCTGGTGGAAGGCCGCCGCGTGCCGCCTGGCCAGCTCCTCGGCGATCGTGGTGATCCTGATCAGCTCTTCGCGCGGTTTCAGCCCGCTCTTGGTACGCAGCAGCAGGCCCGTCGCCATCCGCCGCTTGAGCCCGGCCACCCGGACCCGGAAGAACTCGTCGAGGTTGCTGGCGAAGATGGCCAGGAAGCGCACCCGTTCGAGCAGCGGGAGCGAGGGATCCTCGGCCAGTTCGAGCACGCGTTCGTTGAACTGGAGCCAGCTTTCTTCGCGATTGAGAAACCGCTCCTGTGGGAGGGGCAGGTCGTTGGCAGGCTCGAACGGTTCCGCGGACATATGGCGTATATTGCCCCGTTTGGTTGAACAGAACGTTAACGTCGCAGCAATGACTCACCCCTAAAGGTCAGTCCTGCTCCACACAATCGTCGACCCGGAGACCCGGCGGGTTCAAGAGTTTACTCAGAGTGATCTACCTGTTCGAGACGGGCGGCCCGCTCGGCCAGCTTGGCCTCCCGCTGGCGGATCTTCTCCTCGCGCTCGTGGGCCTTCTCCGCCTCCTTCAGCAGGCGCTCGCGCTCCTTCAGCTCGCGTACCCGGGCCTTCTCGGCCTCCTTCAGCTCCCGCTGGCGGACCTTCTCGGCCTCTTTGAGCTCCCTCTCGCGGGCCTTCTCGAACTCGCGCAGCTCCTTCTCGCTGGTGGCGCGCGGTTTGGCCGCGGTGGCGGCGCCACGGGTCCTGGTGGTGAGCGACGGGTTCGGATCGAGCCCGGTCAGCCCGTTCCAGGCCAGGTTGACCAGGTGGGCCGCGACCTCCTCGCGGCCCGGCTTGCGGACGTCGAGCCACCACTGGCCGGTCAGCGCGACCATCCCGACCAGCATCTGGGCGTACATCGGCGCGAGCTTGGGGTCGTAGCCGCGGGCCGCGAACTCGTCGGCCAGGACGTCCTCGACCTGGCTGGCGATCTCGCTGATCAGGCTCGCGAAGGTGCCGGTGCCCGAGGCGGCGTGCGAGTCGCGGATCAGGATGCGGAAGCCCTCGCTGCTCTCCTCGATGTAGCGCAGCAGGCCCAGCGCGGCCCGCTCTAGCTTGACCAGGGAGTGGGCGGCGGCGAGGCCGTCGGTGATCATGCCGAGCAGCTTCTGCATCTCCCGGTCGACGACGACCGCGTAGACGCCTTCCTTGCCGCCGAAATGCTCGTACACCACGGGTTTCGACACCTGTGCGGTAGCTGCGATCTCCTCGATGGAGGTGCCGTCGAAGCCCTTCTCCGCGAAGAGAGCGCGGCTGATGCGGACCAACTGCTCTCTTCGCTCTGCACCGGACATGCGTCTGCGGGATTGGGGTTCGGTCACGGTCTCCATAATGACGGCCACGGCTGCGCCGCCGCTCACCGGCTGATCGGCATCAGGCAATGCGCTTCGCCGCCAGGCGCTCGGGCGTCGGCCAGCGGACGTCGTACACCCAGCCCAGCTTCTCGAAGATCCGGATGAGGCCGGCGCTGAGGTCGATCTGGCCCTTCAGCGCGCCGTGCCTGGCACAGGTCGGGTCGGAGTGATGCAGGTTGTGCCACGACTCGCCGAAGGAGGGGATGGCCAGCCACCACACGTTGCGCGACTTGTCGCGGACCTGGAAGTCCTCCTCGCCGAAGACGTGGCAGATCGAGTTGATCGACCAGGTCACGTGGTGCAGCAGCCCGATGCGGACGAGTGAGCCCCAGAACAGCGCGGTCAGCCCGCCCTGCCAGGACCAGGTGAGCAGCAGGCCCAGCACGCCGGGCAGCAGGATCGAGGTGAGCGCGATGGGGCCGAACCACCTGTGCAGCTTCAGCACGTCGGGGTCCTTGCACAGGTCGGGGGCGTACTTCTCCCTGTTGGTGCGCTCGCTCTCGAACAGCCAGCCCATGTGGGCGTAGAGCAGGCCCTTGGCCATGTTCTTGAAGCCGGGGCCGAAGCGCCACGGCGAGTGCGGGTCGCCCTCCTTGTCGGAGAACTTGTGGTGCTTGCGGTGCGTGGCCACCCAGTCCAGCACGGACATCTCCAGCGACAGGGTGCCCGCGATGCCCATGGCGATCTTGAGCGGCCGCTTGGCCTTGAAGGAGCCGTGCGTGAAGTAGCGGTGCAGGCCGACGGTGACGCCCAGCCCGGAGACCACGTAGAAGACGAGGGCGATGGCGATGTCCGTCCAGCCGAGCCCCCATCCCCACGCGAGCGGCACGGCCGCCGCGATCGCGACGAGCGGCAGCCCGACCACCACGCCGAAGGTGAACAGCTCGGACTTGGACTTCGGCTCAGGCTCGAACTCGGGCTTCGGCGCGGATGCGGAACGCTCGGCGACAACGGTCATTGGCGACCTCCAACGACATGTATGAGGATGAATGTCCGGTCTACGCGACCGTAACCTACGCTAGCGTAAGTAAGGAAGACCTAAGCCGTGAATGTGTAAAACGTGAGGGTGCGCGGCGCGAGGTGGGTGGGATTTGTGCCTTGCGCCCTTTCGGCGGGTCTGTTACGCGGGCGACGCGATGGGGCGCGGCGGGACACGGTGACGGCTAATACGGGCGCGCGTCCGGGTGCGGGGTCGGTATCGTAGAGAGGCGTCGGACTCACGTGTCCGATCTGTCCCGGATCGTCTAATCGGCAGGACAAGTGGTTTTGGTCCACTTTGTAGGGGTTCGAGTCCTCTTCCGGGAGCTTTGATGTGCCTCCCCTGGAGAACGTCCGGGGCGGGGCCAGGTATCCTCACGGTGTCGGGAGGGTAGCTGCACTACGTGCAAGCTGTGGCGGCCCGCTGAACGCGGTTCACCATAGCTGCGATGTGCAAGCTGTGGCGGTCTGTGAACGCGGTCCGCCCATAGCTGCGCGATGTGCAGGCTGCGGCGGAGCGCTGAACGCGACCCACCGCAGAGCGGCGCGGTTGACGTGCCGATAGCCCTGATCCGTCCAGACACAGGGAGCCTCAGTCCGTGAGTGTGCCGCGCCCGGCAGCCGTCATCGTCCTCGCCGCGGGCGAGGGCACCAGGATGAAGAGCCAGACCCCGAAAGTCCTCCATGAGGTGTGCGGCCGCGCGCTGGTCGACCACATGCTCGCCGCCGCCCGCGACCTCGGTCCCGAGCAGCTCATCGTCGTCATCGGCCACGCGCTCGAACGGGTCGGCGGCCATCTCGCCGCCACCAGCCCCGACGCGCGCGCCGTCGTCCAGCGCGAGCAGCGCGGCACCGGCCACGCCGTGCGTACGGTGCTCGAAGAGGTCGGCACGATCTCCGGCACGGTCCTGGTCACCTACGGCGACGTGCCGCTGCTGCGCGCCAAGACCATGGCCGAGCTGCTCGACCGGCACGCCGCGGAGAGCAACGCGGTCACCGTGCTGACCGCCGAGGTGCCCGACCCGACCGGCTACGGCCGGATCGTCCGCGACGAGGCCGGCGCCGTGCTGGAGATCGTCGAGGACAAGGACGCCGACCCCGGTCAGCGTGCCATCAAGGAGATGAACTCCGGCATCTACGCCTTCGACGGCCTGCTGCTGGCCGACGCCGTCAAGCGCGTGTCCACCGACAACGCCCAGGGCGAGGAATACCTCACCGACGTCCTGGCCATCCTGCGCCGCGACGGCCACCGGGTCGGCGCCTTCGTGGCCGCCGACTTCGCCGAGGTCGAGGGCGTCAACGACCGCGTGCAGCTTGCCTTCGTCCGCAAGGTGCTCAACCAGCGCCTGCTGGAGGAGCACATGCGCGCCGGCGTCACGATCATCGACCCGGCCAGCACGTGGATCGACGCCGGCGTCCGCATCGGGCCCGACGCGGTCGTCCATCCGGGCACCCAGCTCCGCGGCGCCACCGTGATCGAGGCGGGGGCGGAGGTCGGCCCCGCCACCACCCTGACCGACACCTTCGTCGGCGAGGGCGCCGTGGTGCGCAACGCCGTGTGCGACCAGGCCGAGGTCGGCCCGGAGGCCAACGTCGGCCCCTACGCCTACCTGCGCCCGGGCACCGTGCTGGGCCGCAGGTCGAAGGCGGGCACGTTCGTCGAGATGAAGAACACCACGGTCGGCGAGCGCTCCAAGGTGCCGCACCTGTCCTACGCGGGCGACGCCATCATCGGCGCCGACGTCAACATCGGCGCCTCCACCGTCTTCGTGAACTACGACGGGGTCGACAAGCACCGCACCACCCTGGGCGACGGCGTGTTCGTCGGCTGCGACACCATGCTCGTCGCCCCGGTGACGGTCAACGACGGCGCCTACACGGCGGCCGGCTCGGTGATCGTCGACGACGTACCGCCCGGCGCCATGGGTGTGGCGCGGGCGCGGCAGCGCAACATCGAGAAATGGGTCTTGCGCAGGCGCGCGGGCACGAAGTCGGCCGCGGCCGCCGAGCGGGCGCTGGCCGGGCAAGAGCAGCAGGAGAAGAAGCAGTGACCAGCATCAAGCAGCCCGGCGAGAAGAACCTCATGCTCTTCTCCGGGCGGGCCTATCCGGAGCTGGCCGAGGAGGTCGCCCAGCACGTCGGCGTCTCCCTCACCCCCACCAGGCTCATCGACTTCGCCAACGGCGAGATCTACGCCCGTTACCTCGAGTCCGTACGCGGCTGTGACGCCTTCGTCATCCAGAGCCACACCGGGCCCATCAACAAGTGGATCATGGAACAGCTCATCATGGTCGACGCGCTCAAGCGGGCCTCCGCCAAGCGCATCACCGTGGTCATGCCGTTCTTCGGCTACGCGCGCCAGGACAAGAAGGGCCGCGGGCGCGAGCCCATCACGGCCCGGCTGATGGCCGACATGTTCAAGACCGCGGGCGCCGACCGGCTCATGTCGATCGACCTGCACACCTCCCAGATCCAGGGCTTCTTCGACGGCCCTGTCGACCACCTGTTCGCCATGCCGGTGCTGGAGAGCTACCTCAAGAACAAGCTCGACCTGGAGAACACCACGGTCGTCTCGCCCGACACCGGCCGCGTGCGCCTGTCGGAGCGCTGGGCCGACACGCTGGGCACGCCGATGGCGTTCATCCACAAGCGCCGCGACCTCGACGTGGCCAACCAGGTGAAGGTCAACGAGGTCGTCGGCCGCGTACGCGGGCGCACCTGCGTGGTGATCGACGACATGATCGACACCGCGGGCACGATCTGCAAGGCCGCCGACGCGCTCTACGAGCAGGGCGCCACCAACGTGATCACCGCCGCCACCCACGCGGTCTTCTCCGACCCCGCGGTCGACCGGCTGAAGAACTCCCGGATCTCCGAGGTCATCGTCACCAACACGCTGCCGCTGTCGACGGCCAACAGGTTCGACAAGCTCACCGTGCTGTCCATCGCGCCGCTCATCGCCCGCGCGATCACCGAGGTCTTCCAGGACGGCTCGGTCACGAGCCTGTTCGAGGGTGACACCTGAGCCCAGTAGGATAGTGGGGTTGCGCTCGTAATGCCTTCCGCTAGGGCGGGTGAGGGTGAGCGTTCGACAATCCGTCCCGAGCATCCCTAGGAGATGTCGTGTCCGAAGTACGTATCGCCGCCGAGCCGCGCACCACGTTCGGCAAGGGCGCCGCTCGCAAGATCCGCCGCGCCGACAAGGTGCCCGCCGTTCTCTACGGGCACGGCATCGACCCCAAGCACCTGACGCTGCCCGGCCACGAGGTGCTGCTCGCGCTGCGCACCCCCAACGTGCTGATCCGCCTCAAGGGTGAGGGCGTCGACGAGCTCGCGCTGCCCAAGGGCGTTCAGCGCGACCCGATCAAGGGCTTCGTCGAGCACGTCGACCTGCTCCTGGTCAAGCGCGGCGAGAAGGTCACGGTCGAGATCCCGGTCACCACGGTCGGCGACGTCCACTCCGACGGCCTGCTCGACCTGCAGCTCGTCACGGTCACCGTGGAGGCCGAGGCCACCCACATCCCGACCGGCGTCGAGGTCGACATCGACGGCCTGGAGGTCGGCACCGCGGTCACCGCCGCGCAGCTCCGGCTGCCGAAGGGCGCCACCCTGGCCGCCGACCCCGAGGCCGTGATTCTTCAGGTCATCGGCAAGCCGGTCGAGGCCGCCGAGGGCGAGGCCGCCGAGGGCGAGGGCGCTGAGGCGCCCGCGGCCGAGGGCGCGGAGGCTCCGGCCGCCGAGTAGGCGACAGGTTCACTCGTGAACGGGGCGGCCGGCATCGAGCCGTCCCGTTCCGCGCAAGGGGGTCGCATGGATCGCTGGCTGATCGCCGGACTGGGCAACCCGGGGCCCGACTACGCGGGCAACCGGCACAACGCGGGCTTCATGGTGCTCGACGAGCTGGCCGCCAGGGCGGGCGGGCGGTTCAAGGCCCACAAGAGCAGGGCCGAGGCGTGCGAGACGCGTGCCGCCGTGCTGGCCAAGCCCCTGACGTACATGAACCTCTCCGGCGGGCCCGTGAAGGCGCTCGCCGACTTCTACAAGATCGGGCCGGAGCGGCTGATCGTCGTCCACGACGAGCTCGACGTGCCCTACGGCGCGCTGCGCGCCAAGCTCGGGGGCGGCGACAACGGCCACAACGGGCTCAAGTCGATCACCAAGGTCCTCGGCACCCGCGACTACCTGCGCGTACGGTTCGGCATCGGGCGACCGCCCGGCCGCATGGACCCGGCGTCCTTCGTGCTGCGCGACTTCGCCACCGTCGAGCGCAAAGACCTGCCCTTCCTCGTCGACCGGGCCGCCGACGTCGTCGAGTCGCTGATGGCCCGCGGCCTGGAGGCCACCCAGAACGACTTCCACCGGGCTGATCTGCACATTTCCGGCCCTCCACGCTGATCACCACATTGGGTCGTTCGCCGGTTGCCGGACGTACGCGCCGCTACCATCTGTGACTGTCCGTTCAGGAGTGGTCACACCTGGAGGCATGCGTGCGCGGTGAAGGCCTCATGGCTTTCGCGAGGACCGGTCATGGGGTCGGCTGGGGGGCCAAACCGCGCACGCCCTCCTGGGTGCGCTCATATCGGATGTGCGCGGTGCTGGGCGATCTGTGCGGGGCGGGCATCGGGGCGGCGACCGCGTTCTCGGTCAGGTTCGGCGGGCTCACCCCCTACGTGCTGCCGTACCTGCTGGTCAGCCTGGTGCTGCCGGTGGTGTGGTGCTGTGCGGTGGCGGTCGCCCGCGCGTACGAGCCGCGCATGCTCGGCGTCGGCTCCGAGGAGTTCCGCCGGGTCGTGCAGGCCGGCATGGCGCTGACCGCGGGCACCGCCATCGGCTCCTACGTGACCAAGACCGACGTCGCCCGGGGCTACGTCGTGCTGGCGCTGCCGCTGGTCACGTTCTTCTCCCTCGTCCTCAGATACGCCCTGCGCCGCTCCCTGCACCGCCGTAGGGCCGCGGGCGCCTGCATGCGCAGGGTCGTGGCGGTCGGGCACGCCGCCTCGATCTCCGAGCTGGTACGCCTCTTCCACCGCGAACGCCACCACGGCATGGACGTCGTGGCCGCCTGCGTGCCCGGTGGGCACCCCGGGCAGCGGGTGGCCGACGTCCCGGTCGCGGGCGACCTCAGCGACGTGCCGATCGCGGTGGAGCAGCACGACGCCGACACGGTGGCCGTGCTGGCCTGCCCCGAGATGGACGGGCAGGCGCTGCGCCGGCTGGCCTGGCGGCTGGAGCGCAGCCACACCGAGCTGGTCGTCGCACCCGCGCTGATGGACGTGGCCGGGCCGCGCACCACGATCAGGCCGGTCGCCGGGATGCCGCTGCTGCACGTCGAGCATCCCGAGCTGGCCGGGATCCGGCAGTTCGTGAAGAACGTCTTCGACCGCCTGGTGGCCGCCACGCTGCTGGTGCTGCTGGCGCCGCTGCTGGTGGGGCTGGCGGTGGCCGTACGCGCGACGAGCCCGGGGCCGGCGCTGTTCCGTCAGACCCGGGTGGGCAGGGACGGCGAGGTTTTCACGATCGTGAAGTTCCGCACAATGCGGCGCGGTTCCGAGCAGCAGAAGATCACCCTCGTCAGCGACCGCGACGGCGTGCTGTTCAAGATTCGGAACGATCCACGGGTCACGCCGCTCGGCACGCTGATGCGCCGCCACTCGCTCGACGAGCTGCCGCAGCTCATCAACGTCGTCCTGGGCCACATGTCGCTCGTGGGCCCCCGGCCGCCGCTGCCGGAGGAGGTCGCCCGCTACGGCGACGACGTGCGCCGGCGGCTCCTCGTACGCCCAGGGCTGACCGGGCTGTGGCAGGTCAGCGGGAGATCTGACCTATCGTGGGAGGAATCCGTGCGCCTCGACCTGCGTTACGTGGAGAATTGGTCCCTCACGCTGGATCTCCAGATCCTGTGGAAGACTTGGTCGGCCGTCGCCCGCGGGCAAGGAGCATATTGATGACGATTCGCGACGACCACGCCCTGGCCGCCGATCTGGCGACCGAGGCCGGTGAGAGGCTGCTGCGGGTTCGCGAGCACCTGGGGTACGACGACCCGGGGGCGCTGCGGGCCGAGGGAGACCGGTCCTCTCACCTCTACCTCATGGAGTCGCTGGCGCGGCTGCGGCCGAGCGACAGCGTGCTGTCGGAGGAGGCCACCCGCGAGGAGCGGCTCGACCCGCGCAGGCTGGGCGCCGAACGGGTGTGGATCGTCGACCCGCTCGACGGCACCAGGGAGTTCTCGGAGCGGCGTGAGGGTGCGGAGGCGGGCGCGGCGGACGAGGGCAGGGCCGACTGGGCCGTGCACGTGGCCCTGTGGGAGCGCGGGAGGCTCAGCGCGGGCGCCGTGGCGCTGCCCTCCCAGGGCCGTACGCTGACGACCGCCGACCCGCCGAAGCTGCCCGCGTACGACAAGGGGCGCTTCCGCATCGCCGTCAGCCGCACCAGGCCGCCCGAGTTCGTCAGGAAGCTGGCCTACCTGGTGGGGGCCGACCTCGTGCCGATCGGCTCGGCGGGGGCCAAGATCTCGGCGGTGCTCACCGGCGAGGTGGAGGCGTACGTACACGCCGGGGGGCAAAACGAGTGGGATTCCGCCGCGCCGGTCGCCGTGGCGCTGGCCGCAGGGGCGCACGCGAGCCGGATCGACGGCTCCGAGTTGACGTACAACCAAGCCGACCCGTCACTACCGGATATCCTGGTTTCCCTACCAGAGCTGGCGACATCCCTGCTCGCCGGCATCCGGGACCTTCATCGCTGAACCCGCCGGAGGAAGTTCACATGCTCCAGCGCGACTATACGACGTCGCAGCTCGACGTGCTCGAGGCCGAGGCCGTCCACATCATGCGCGAAGTGGCGGCCGAGTTCGAGCGTCCCTGTCTGCTCTTCTCCGGGGGCAAAGACTCGATCGTCATGCTACGCATCGCGGAGAAGGCGTTCTGGCCGGCGCCCATCCCGTTCCCGCTCATGCACGTCGACACGGGGCACAACTTCGACGAGGTCATCGAGTTCCGCGACCGGCGCTCGGCCGAGTTGGGCGCCCGGCTGATCGTGGCCAGCGTGCAAGACTCCATCGACCAGGGCCGGGTCGTCGAGGAGACCGGGCGGCGCGCCTCGCGCAACCGCCTGCAGACCACCACCCTGCTCGACGGGATCGAGGAGCACCAGTTCGACGCCGTGTTCGGCGGCGCCAGGCGCGACGAGGAGAAGGCCCGCGCCAAGGAGCGGGTGTTCTCCTTCCGCGACGACTTCGGGCAGTGGGACCCGAAGAACCAGCGCCCCGAGCTGTGGAACCTCTACAACTCCCGCATCCGCAAGGGCGAGCACATCCGCGTCTTCCCGCTGTCCAACTGGACCGAACTCGACGTCTGGGACTACATCAGGCGCGAGGGCATCGAGATCCCCTCCATCTACTTCGCCCACACCCGCAAGGTGTTCGAGCGCGACGGCATGCTGCTGCCCGACTCCGAGGTGGTGTCGCGCGGCGAGGAGGAGCCGCTGTTCGAGGCGGTGGTGCGCTACCGCACCGTGGGCGACATGACCTGTACGGGCGCCGTCCAGTCCACGGCCGCCACGGTCGAGGAGATCATCGAGGAGATCGCCGCCACCCGGATCACCGAGCGCGGGGCCACCAGGGCCGACGACCGCTCGTCCGAGGCGGCCATGGAAGACCGGAAGAGAGAGGGCTACTTCTAAATGCACCCGTCCGTAGCAGTCGCGGTTCGTCCTGGAGGACCGGCTGTGTTTGACGACAAGGGCCACATCTGATGGACATTCTTCGCTTTGCCACCGCGGGAAGCGTCGACGACGGCAAGTCCACCCTCATCGGACGGTTGCTCTACGACTCCAAAGCGATCTTCGAGGACCAGTTGGAGGCCGTCGAGCGCACCTCGCGCGACCGCGGCACCGAATACACCGACCTGTCGCTGTTGACCGACGGGCTGCGGGCCGAGCGCGAGCAGGGCATCACGATCGACGTGGCGTACCGCTATTTCGCGACGCCGCGCCGGAAGTTCATCATCGCCGACACGCCCGGGCACATCCAGTACACCAGAAACATGGTGACCGGCGCCTCCACGGCCGATCTGGCGATCATCCTCATCGACGCCCGCAAGGGCGTGCTGGAGCAGTCGCGGCGGCACGCGTTCCTGACGTCGCTGCTGCGCGTGCCGCACCTGGTGCTGGCCGTCAACAAGATGGACCTGGTCGACTACTCCCAGGCGCGCTTCGAGGAGATCAGAGACGAGTTCACGGCGTTCGCGTCCAAGCTGAACGTCTCCGACCTCACCTTCATCCCGATCTCCGCGCTCAACGGCGACAACGTGGTCTCGCGCTCGGAGAACATGCCCTGGTACCTCGGCACGTCCCTCCTGCACCACCTGGAGAACGTGCACATCGCCTCCGACCGCAACCTGACCGACGTGCGCTTCCCCGTCCAGTACGTCATCCGTCCCCAGCGGGCCACCGACCCCGCCTTCCACGACTACCGCGGCTACGCCGGCCAGGTGGCGGGCGGCGTGCTCAAGCCCGGTGACGAGGTCGTGCACCTGCCTTCGGGCCTGACCACGCGGATCGCCTCGATCGACACCTTCGACGGGCCGGTGGAGGAGGCGTTCCCGCCCATGTCGGTGACGCTGCGCTTCGAGGACGACCTCGACATCTCGCGCGGCGACATGATCGCCCGGCCCAACAACCAGCCGAACACGGCGCAGGAGTTGGAGGCGATGGTCTGCTGGATGGGCGACGGCCTCAAGCTGACGCCGCGTACCAAGCTGACGATCAAGCACACCACCCGCACCGCCCGTGCGATGGTGCGCGAGCTGCACTACCGGCTCGACGTCAACACCCTGCACCGTGACGAGGAGGCGACCTCGCTCGCCCTCAACGAGATCGGCCGGGTGTCGCTGCGGGTCACCCAGCCGATGTTCGTCGACGACTACGCGCGCAACCGGCTGACCGGCGGTTTCATCCTGGTCGACGAGGCCACGAACGGCACGGTGGGCGCGGGCATGATCATCGACGCGAGCTGAGGTAGATCTTTTAGCGTTTGCCTTACCAAGGCATTACTCTCCGCGCTAGGGTCATCGCGTTCCGTGTTCGTCACACCCGCGAAGGCCCTTCGTTCCCTTGACTGAAACCACCGTCCCCCAGGTGATCTACCTGGGCGGCCTCGGCCGCAGCGGCACCACGTTGCTGGAAAGGCTCCTTGGCGAGCTGCCCGGTGTGGTGGCGCTGGGAGAGGTGGTGCATCTGTGGGAGCGAGGGGTGCTCGCAGCGGAACTTTGCGGTTGCGGGGTCGTCTTCCCGGCCTGTCCGTTCTGGGGGCGGGTCGGGAAGACGGCATTCGGCGGCTGGACGCGCCGGCTCGCCGAGCGGATGCTGACCCTGCGGCACCGGGTCGACCGCACCCGCAGGATCGCCCGCATCGACCATCCTGACCTGGCTGAATACACCCGGGCCTACCGGCGGCTCTACCGCGCCGCCGACGCGCCCGTGGTGATCGACTCCAGCAAGCACGCCTCGCTGGCCTGCTGCCTGGTGGCGAGCGGGCTCGACGCACACGTCGTGCACGTCGTACGCGACCCGCGCGCGGTCGCCCACTCCTGGGCCAGGACCGTACACCGGCCCGAGGACGGGCGGCCGATGACCCGCTGGAGCCCGGCGCGCACCGCCGTCCACTGGTCGGCGCAGAACGCCGCCCTGGAGCTCCTGCCGGGCAGGGGAGCGCGCGTGACCCGGATCCGCTACGAAGACCTGCTCGCCGACCCCGGGGCCACGCTGAAGGGGCTGGCGGTCCGCCTGGGGCTGCCGGAGCCTGAGCTGGGCTTCCTGGAGGGGCGCACCGCCCGGCTGGGGCCCTCGCACACGGCCTCGGGCAACCCGATGCGCTTCCACGTGGGAAACGTCGAGCTGCGCCGGGACGACTCGTGGCGGTCGGGCCTGGCCGACGGCGACCGGCGGGTCGTCGACGCGCTCACGTGGCCTCTCCGGGCACGCTACGGCTACACCGGGGTCGCGGCGTGAGCCGGTGGCCGTCGGTCGGGGTCGTCGTCCCGACGCGCGGAGACCGGCCCGGGCTGTTGCGCGAGGCCGTGGCGGCCGTGCTCGGGCAGGACTACGCGGGTGGGCTCGCGGTGGTCGTGGTCTCCGACGGCGGGCCCGCTCCCGAGGTGCCCGACCGGCGCGTACGCGTGCTGCCCAACACCCTCACCCCCGGGCTCCCGGGGGCGCGCAACACCGGCATCGCCGCCCTCGACACCGACCTGATCGCCTTCTGCGACGACGACGACGTGTGGCTGCCCGGCAAGCTCACCGCCCAGGTACGCGCCCTGCTGGACGACGACGGAGAGTTCGCCAGTTGCGCCATCGAGGTGGAGCACGGGCGGCGCAGGGTCGCCCGTCTGGCCGGGGCCTCCGTCGTCACCGCCGCCGACCTGGTGCGTTCGCGGATGGTGATGGTGCACTCGTCGACGTTCCTGTTCCGGCGTGGCGTGCTCCGGCCCGACGAGAGCGCGCCCGGCGGCCAGAACGAAGACTGGGACCTGGCCCTGCGCGCCGCCAAACGGCGGCCCATCGTCCACGTGGACCGGCCGCTCGTGCTGGTGCGCTGGGCGGGGTCCCACTACGCGGCCCGGTGGGCCGACCGCATTGCCGGGCTCGAGTGGATGCTCGCCCGGCATCCTGAACTGGCCGTGGACCCGCGCGGCGCGGCGCGGGTCTACGGCCAGCTTGCGTTCGGTCACGCGGCGCTGGGGCAGCGCTGGGCCGCCGCGAGATGGGCCCTGCGGACGCTGTCGGCCCGGCTGGGGGAGCCCAGGGCGGCGATCGCGCTAGCGGTGGCGGCGGGGCTCGTCTCCGCGCCCACCGTGCAGGCGGCCCTGCACAGCCGAGGACACGGCATTTGACCCCCGGCGCCGTCCCGCCGCCGTCCCGGATCGCGCCGATCCCGGCACAGCGCCTCCCCGAGCAGCATCTTCCCGACCAGGGCCAGGGCCTTCCCGGCCAGGGCCAGGGCCTTCCCGGCCAGAGCCAGGGCCTTCCCGGCCAGAGCCAGGGCCTTCCCGGCCAGGGCCGGGGCCTCCCAGAGCAGGGGCAGCGACTCCCAGAGCCGCGCCTCCCGGTGGGGGCCGGTGGTGGGCGGGTCGCGGTGGGCGGGATCGAGGTCGACGCCGTCACCGAGGCCGACGTCGTGCGGCGCGTGGCGGTGGCGCTGGAGCTGGGCAGGGGCGGGCGCATCGTCACGCCGAACGTGGACATCTGCCGCGCCGCCGACGCCGACCCCGCGCTCCGGACGCTCGTGCGCTCGGCCGACCTCGTGGTCGCCGACGGCATGCCGCTGGTGTGGGCGGCCAGGCTGCTCGGCACCCCCGTGCCCGCGCGGGTCACCGGCGCCGACCTCATCTGGTCGCTCTGCGCGCTGGCCGCCGAGCGGGGCTGGCCCGTCTACCTGCTCGGCGGCGGCCCTCCTGACGTGGTGCGGGTGGCTGCCCGCGAGCTGACCGCCCGCCACCCGGGCCTGGACGTCTGCGGCGTCCACGCGCCTCCCTACCGCTTCGACGACACCCCCGAGGGCACGGCGCGCGTACGCGGGAAGGTGGTCGCCGCCCGGCCCCGCCTGGTCTTCGTCGGGCTCGGATTCCCCCGGCAGGACCGTCTCATCCTGGCCCTGCGCGAGGAGCTGCCGCAGGCGTGGTTCGTGGGCTGCGGGGCGGCCATCGCCTTCGCCGCCGGCACCACGGCCAGGGCTCCGGGCTGGATGCGGCGGGCCGGGCTCGAATGGGCGTTCAGGCTGGCCTGCGAGCCGGGCCGGCTCGCGCGCCGCTACCTGGTGGACGACCTGCCGTTCGCCGTGCGGCTGCTCGGCGGGTGTCTCGTCACGCGGCTCAGGTGCCGGTCAGGGCGCGGACGCGGGCCGCGTCCTCCTCGCTGAGCCCGCGGGCGCCCTCCGCCAGTGCCCGGCGCGAGTCCATCCGCCGGTACGCCGTGCGCGACAGGCCCGACCACGCGAACCCCGCCCCGGTCGTGGCCCCGCCGTCGCCGCAGGCCCGTACGATGCGGCGCTCGGCGGCCGGCGACCAGCGCAGGCCCGCGTAGGCGTACAGGTGACGGAACCCGGCGACGGGGTCGGCGGCCAGCGACTCGTACGGCATGAGCAGGACGCCCGGCGTGCGGCCCAGGATCGAGCGCGTCACCCGCCACAGCGCCGCCGCCTTGGCCACCCGGTCCTGCGACCCGACGAGCGCCCGCAGCTCCAGCACCTCCGGATGGTCGCGGACCAGCAGCGGCTGTTCCAGCAGCTCGTGGAAGTACACCGTCCACCCCAGCCGCTGCCAGCTCGCCACGAACGACACCGGGTCACGCACCAGCGCGATCACCCGGCATCCCAGCCGCCCGGCGAACCAGCCCGCGCTCAGCACCGCGAACGGGTCGTCCAGCAGCGCCCGCCGCCCCGCCAGCCGCCCGAGGGTGAAGGCGGTGCCGTAGCGGAGCAGCCGGGCCAGGTCGTACGGGCCGCGGTTCGCCCGCAGCTCGGCCAGCCACCGGTAGCGCAGCGCGACCGTGTCGCGGAAGGCGGGCAGCCAGGCGGGGGAGTTGTCCTCGCAGATGTACTGGAACCGGTGCGTCACCCGGGCGGCGAGCACCCCCGGGCAGCGGCCGGGCGGGTGCTGCGGGTTGAGCGGCTCGTTGACGTAGACCAGTTCGCCCCCGGCGGCCAGCATCTTGCCCGTCCAGCTCGTCCCGCTCCGCGGCAGCCCCGTGACCAGCACCGTCATTCACTCACCACCCCGCCACCCGGTTGCGTACGCGCAGCGCGGCGAGCGTGTGGCGGCCGAAGGGGTGCAGGCCGTAGCGGCGGTGGAGCTGCCACAGGGGGAGCAGGTTCTTGACGATCACGCCGCCCGACCACCCCGCCACCGCCCCCAGCGCCCCGTGGGACGGGATGAGCGCCAGGTCCAGCAGCACCGTGCAGCCGATGGCGGCCAGCAGGTTGGCCAGGCTGGCGCCGGTGTGCCCGGCGGCCGTCAGCACCACGTCCACCATGCCGCAGGCGGTCGCCACCATCATCGTGCCCGCCAGGACGAGGGCGACGGGCGCGGCCGAGCCGTACGAGGGCCCGAACACCCGCAGCACCCACGGCGCCAGGCACGCGTACGCCAGCCACACCGGCCAGGTCAGCAGCACCAGCCAGACCGTGGCCGCCTGGTACAGCTCCCCGGCCCGCTCCCGTTGCCCGTCGGCCAGCGCCCTGACCAGCCCCGCCTGCACGGCCTGCGCCAGCCCCTGGTTGGCGAGCTGGCCGACGACCCTGAACCGGGTGGCGGCGGTGTAGACGGCGGCCTGCGCGGGCCCGGCCAGCGCGGCCACGATCACGATGTCCACCCGCTGGAACACCGCCTGGATCGCCCCCGCGAGCGAGCGCGGCCCGGTGTGGCGCCACAGGTCGCGCCCGGTCCCCGGCAGGTAGGGCGTACGCGGCACCCGCCCCCTGAGCCCGGCGGCGGCCAGGAGCAGCACGGGCACGTACGCCGCCCCCCACGCGGGCGGCAGCCACCAGGCCGCGCACCCCGCCAGCGCCACCCCGCCGACCAGCAGGAGCTGCCCCGCCGGCAGCAGCACCCCGTCCAGCAGCACCGTGGGCCGCAGGGCGCCGAACCCCCGGGTGGCGGCCAGCAGCACGTCGGCGGTCACCATGACGGGCAGCAGCCCCGCCAGGGGCCCGAGTCGCGGGTACAGCACGGCCGCCGCGCCCCCGGCCACCACCACGCACGGCACGAGGGCCGCCCTGAGATATCCGGAGATACCGCGATAGTGGTAGGTCTTGGCGCGGGCGATGAAGTAGATCAGCCCGTTGCCCGCGTCCAGTTTGGCGATGCCCGCCGCCATCAGCGCCAGCGCGGTCGCGGTGAAGAAAGCGCCCGCCTCGGCGGCCGGGTACGCCCTGGTCACGACCACCACCAGGGAAAACTGCGCCAGCGCCCCGAAGACCGCCCCCGACAGTCCAGCCAGCCCTCTCCTGACGATCACCGTCGCCACGAGGGCTCACCGTCCAGCCAGCGCGTCAGCCGCGCGTCGTACGGCTCGAAGTGGTCACGCAACGCCTGCGCCAGCACCTGGGGCACGGGGCGCGGCAGTGGGCGGCGGTTGTGCCGCTCGAAGACGGGATAGCCCAGGTGCGGCACCCCCAGGAAGTCCAGCACCCGGTCGTAGGCCGTCTCAGGCTCGGCGAAGAAGCGGTGGCTGTCGAGTACGAGGAGGCGGTCGCGGCCGATCAGCGGCTCCAGCCGGTCGAGCTGGTCGGCGTAGCGGCCCCTGGCCAGGTAGCCGTGGTGGCGGTGCGAATGGTGCAGCGCGTGGGGCGACTGCCTGAGCTGCTCCTCGGCCCCGGCCAGCCGCCGGGACTCCAGCTCCAGGGCGTACTCGAAGTGCGACTCGGTCTCGAAGCCCCTGGCCAGCTCGTGGGCGTGCGCGGAGGAGGCCCGCTCGACCGGGTCGCGGACCAGCACGATCAGCTTGACGCCTGGCAGGTCGGCGGCGATGCGTTCACCGGCCAGCGGGTGGAACAGGTAGTAGGGGGAGGATTCGTACGCCTGGGCGCGCGTGCCGTACCGGTGGGCCAGCAGTGCCACGCTCACCCGCAGCGGGAAGTGCGCCTGATACCAGGACAGGCCGCGCCGGTAGTCGATGTCGAAGTAGTGCACGCCCTTGTGCAGGACGGGTTTGAGCAGCAGCGGGTGCTGGGCCAGCGCGCGGTAGAGCGACGTGGTGCCGCATCGCTGCGCGCCCGCGATCAGGAACGTCGGCAGCACGCGCGCCGCCGACGTGAACCGTCCGGTGGCCCGCGACAGCGACAGCACCGATCGCTTCATGGCCCTCATGTCAGCAGCTCCTCGTGGTCGACGGCCGGGTTGAGCCAGGACTCCGGCGGGCCCAGCGGCGCGTGGCCGTCGGCGGCGTGCCGGTCGGCCAGGGCGATGAGGTAGCGCAGCGCCGTCCGCTTGGCGGTCGCGGGCGACAACCCCAGGGGCGCGAGGAGCCGTACGGAGCGGGCCACGCACGCCCGAGCCGCGAGCGGAGGGCTCATCCGGCGCAGCGCCCGGTGGAAGAAGTGGTGCACGAGGTCGAAGCCGTAGGGGACGCCGATCTCGTAGCGTTCCCAGTCCCAGACGAGCAGGCGTCCGTCGGCGGCACGGCACACGTTCCATGGGGCCAGGTCGCCGTGCCAGGCCGGGCGGTCGCCGCCGGTGCCCGCGATCTCCGTGACCGCGTCCAGCAGCAGCGTTCCGGGCGGGCCGCCCCGTCGCCGTACGGGCAGGGGCGACAGCGCGAGCACCGGCAGCCCCCGCCAGTCGCCGTGGTGCAGCACGGACGGGGCCACGACCGTCTCCAGGGAGAGACCGGCCAGCCGGCACAGGGCCGCCGCCTCGCGGTTGATCAGCTCGCGCGCCCGCTCGCTGTCGCCGATCTTCACGAACGCCAGCCGCCGCCCGCCCGACCGGACCTCCAGGACCGGCTTGCGGTTGGCCCGCAGCGCCGGCCGCACGTGCAGGACGGTCTCGACCTGCCGCTCGAAGACCTCGCTCAGGTACGCCGTGATCGACCCCTCGACCGGCACCAGCACCTGGGACCCCACGTGCCACCACCGGCGCGGCGCCAGCCTGCGGGGCACGGCGGCGTGCGGCAGCAGCGTGTACGCGCGCTGCGCGCCGGTGCCGGGGTACAGCAGCCGCACGGTGTCGGCAAGGTAGCCGAGGCGGACGGCGGCGTCGTTCATGGCTGACTCTCCTGGAGGGACGCGTTGCGCCACAGGAGGGCGAACGAGACGAGATAGAGGCTGAGCGGCGTGACCAGGCCGTCGTAGACGAACATGTAGAGCAGCACGAACCCCATCACCAGCACCCCGGCCAGCCCGATGGGGCTGCGGTCGCCCCAGTGGCGGCGGATCGCGCCCAGGAAGAACGCCACGTAGAGCGCCGCCCCCGTGAACCCCTGCGTGATGATCAGCAGCCAGAGCTGGCCGTCGCTGCCCAGCGGCGGATGCCCGCACGACTGGCACCACTCGGTCCGGCCCGTGGTGATCGAGCGGTGGTTGCCCCTGGCGTTGCGGGTGTTGCCGTAGCCGATCACCGGCGAATGGCCGGCGGCGGCGAGGGTGGCGCTCACGGTGAAGGCGCGGATGTCGTTGGAGTGCGGCTTGTCCAGGCGCTGCCCGAACAGGGCGGCCAGCGGGCTGAGCGTGAAGGCCAGCGCCGCCGCCACGGCCGCGCCGCACAGCGCCACCCGAGTACGCCCGCCCACCCGCACGACCAGGTAGACCACGGCCAGCCCGAGCCCGATCCACAGGCCGCGGTTGAGCGAGTACACGACGGGGATGGCGGCCAGGGCCACGACCACGGCCACGAAGACCCGGTGGCGCACCCGGCCGTACGCCCACCAGCCGACCACGAACCACACCAGCAGCACCGAGGCGTTGCTGCCCCAGGCGTTGGCCCACTCGTACGGCGCCTCCGGCCGGGGCGAGGAGAAGCCCAGCACTTTCTGCGTCTGGGCGGCGGTCGGGTGGATGAGGTTGCGGACGAACGAGTTCTCGCCGAGCCACTCGGGCAGCAGCAGCTCCACCGGCGAGGTGTACTCGAACCCGGGCGCGAACACGCCGAGCAGCCCGCCCGCGACCGTGGTCACGAACAGCACCCCGAGCATGCGTACCAGCCGGAGCTGCGGCAGCTCGCGCTCGGTGAGGTTGCCCAGGTAGAGCACCATGACCAGCACCGAGCAGTAGAGCGCCAGCCGCATGGCGTAGCCGAGCAGCCGGCCGGGCCCGAACTCGCCGTACGTGCCGGGCGGCGTCTCCGTCAGCATCAGCGCGCTCACCAGGTAGCCGGCCAGCAGCAGCACCCACAGCCCGAACCCGCGCGGCACCCGGATCGGCCGCCGCCGCCACAGCACCACGGCCATGGGCACCGCCAGCACGATCACCGACAGCCCGCCGAACCCGAGCGCCCACCAGACCGGATAGCCCACCAGCAGCGCGGCGATGGGCCACGCGGGCCGGGTCACGTCGGCTTGCCCGGCCGCCGCGGGTGGGGGAACGCCTGCATGGGCGTGGTCTCGGCCGACACGTTGGCGTCGAGTTCGCCGGTCGCGACGAGCTTGCCGAGCGGGGGGTGCGTGCGCGGCTCCAGCAGGGGGATGAACGACGGCACCGCGTCGGTGGCCGTCACCACGCCGACGGTCGGCACGTCGTGCCGGGCGAGCCCGCGTACGACGGCGGTGACCTCCTCGGCGGTCACCCGGCCCAGCCCCACGAGCAGTACGGCGGCGTCGGCCCTGGCCAGGTCGCGTACGTCGGAGCCGTCGAGCACGACGAGCGGCGCGCTGACGGCGAGCGGCTCGGCCAGCGACGAGGCGTACAGGTCGGCGGGCAGCGCCTTGACCAGCAGCCGCTTGCCGGGGCAGGCGGAGACCACGGCGCAGGCCAGCTCGTGCAGCACGCCGTGCTCGCGCGGGCGGGACAGGTCGCTGAGCACGGGCAGGCCGGTGAGCCGCTCGACGTCGGCGGGCGTGCGCAGCCGCGTGTCGAGCCGGTCGCGGGCGTAGGCGGCGGCCGACCCGGCCAGCAGCCCGGCCATGAGCCCGGTGCCGAGGTAGAGCGACAGGCTGGGGGAGCTGGGGGCGGTGGGCGGGGCGGCAGGGCCGATGACGGAGCCGGGGGTCACCGCGACCGTGCGCAGGGCGTCGTACCTGAGCGCCAGGTTGGCCGCCTGCCGGTTGAGCACGCTCTGGCGCTGGGCGGCGATCGTGTGCTCAGGAGTGCCCTTGGGCAGCCCGCCGAGATGTTTGACCACCTGGTCGAGGCCGGCGTTGACCTGCTTGATCTTGCTCAGCACGGCCTGCTGCTGCTCGGTCAGCGACACCAGCGCGCTCTCGCGGCGGTTGGCCAGGTACGCCTCGGCGTAGGCGCGCGACTGCGTGGCGGCGACGGCCGGGTCGCCGGCGGTCACCGAGATCCACAACACCGCCGAGTTGGGCGGCACGGACACCTCGACCGGCTCGGGCGCGGCGCCGCCCAGCTCCCCGGCCGCCCGCGCCGCGACCACGGACGACTGCGCGATCTGGGCCTCGGTGTCGAGGTTGAGCGCCTCGCGCTGGCGGCCGGTCACCTGATTGGCCGGCTCCTGCGGGCCCACCGGCACGACCAGCACCTGCGTGGTGGCGGTGTAGGCGGCCGGGGTGAGCCGCATCAGCGCCAGCCCGGCGGTGCCGCCGACGACGACGCAGCCCACGAGGAGCAGCCAGCGCCTGCGTAGCAGCGAGAGGTGCTCGTCCAGGTCGGTGCCGGAGCTCATGAGGGGAGGCTCTCCTGATTGTGTACGGATTGTCGCTGTGCGGCTTCGCTGCGTCACCTGCCGAGTGTTCGCCCACTATAGGGCGGACGGATATGGCCCAGGGTTCAATACTCATGATTTTCTTCCGGTAAGGCCGGAAAGAAGCCCCTTCATAAATGGAAATGTCCGGAAATTGAGAGCGGCGTGTACCCATCACGAACTGGGGAGACTCGCACACTGGCTGAAGTTCCAGGAATGACATGGCAAGGTTCAGGTGTGAGAGGCGGGGGTCGTTCGACGAGGGGGTTGGAAGGCTTTGCAGCTACGGGGCATTTCTCATTCCACAACGAAAGCCGCATTCGCCGGCTTCGCCCTGGCGACGGTGCTCGCCATGACGCCGGCCGCCTGCTCCACCGCCGAGGGCTCCCACCTGCGCCCCCTGGCCCAGGCTCCCGCGGCCGGCCAGGCCGCCGCCGGCTCGCCCGCCTGTACGGCCACCTCCAGGCTCATCCCGTCCTGCGGCGCCTGGTGGGGCATGGCCCCGGAGGTCTTCACCGGCGCCCCGGTGGAGCAGGCGCTGCACGGAGCGGAGTCACGCATGGGCGCCGCGGCCGACGTGCTGCACGTCTACCACCGGGGCAGCGAGCTGTTCCCCACCGAGGCAGAGGTCAGGCTGGCCCGCGACCCGGCCAGGCCGCGGCTGCTCATGATCAACTGGAAGCCGTCGTTCGACCACACCTGGGCGGAGATCGCCGACGGCGCCCTCGACGCCCGGATCGACCGGCTGGCCGCCTACCTCAGGCGCACCTTCCCCGAGCGGTTCTTCCTCACCCTGCACCACGAGCCGGAGAACGACGTCGACGACTCCTCCGGCTCCGGCATGCGGGCCACCGACTACGCGGCCATGTTCCGGCACGTCGTGCTGCGACTGCGGGCCGAGGGCGTGCGGAACGCCGTGGTGGTGATGACGTACATGGGGGCGCCCAACTGGGCGGCCGAACCCTGGTTCGAAGACCTCTACCCGGGTGACGACGTGGTCGACTGGGTGGCGATGGACCCGTACGCCGACGACCGGGTGCAGGACTTCGACGGGCTCGTGAACAAGACGCGCAAGGAATATCCGGAGTGGCCGGGCTTCTACCGGTGGATGCAGGCCCGCTTCCCCGGCAAGCCGGTCATGGTGGCCGAGTGGGGCGTCTTCGAGAGGGAGCGCGACCGCTCGTTCAAGCGCCGGTTCTTCGAGTCGGTGCTGCGGCAGATCAAGCGCTATCCGCAGATCAAGGCGGTGCTGTACTTCGACTCGCCGCAGGCGCCGCGCGGCGACACCAGCTTCGACTCCGACCCGGGGGCCGACCGGGCGTTCAGCGAGCTGGCTCGAGATCCGTACTTCCGCTCGACGCCCGTGCCGCGGCCCTGACCCGCAGGCGCCAGCCCACGACCGTGACCGCGGTGGCGGCGGCCAGCGCCCAGACGGTGAGCGTGGTGCTCACATCGAGCAGCTTGAGCGCGGAGGCGAGCAGTACGATCGCCAGCATCGCCCTGATCAGGCCCCCAGGGGCGCGCGAGGAGATCCGCGCGCCGAGGTAGACGCCCGGGATCGAGCCGACGAGCAGCGAGAGCGTGAGGTCCATCCGGAAGTCGCCGAACAGCAGGTGGCCGAGCGCGGCGGCGGCGACCAGCGGCACAGCCTGCACCAGGTCGGTGCCGACGAGCTGGTTGGCCTTGAGCGCCGGATAGAGCACGAGCAGGGCCACGATGATCAGCGATCCCGAGCCCACGGACGAGACCCCCACCACCAGGCCGCCCACCGTACCGACCAGTAGGGTCGGAATTGGGCGTACGACGATGTCGCGCGCGCTCGACGAGCCACCCCTCGCGCCGAGCAGGCTCTTCAGCGCCATGCCCGCCACGGCCAGCAGCAGGGCGACGCCCAGGGCGTATTTGACCGCGTCGGTGACCGCGAACGCCCTGGCCAGGAACACCCCGCAGAACGCCGCCGGCACCGACCCCACGCACAGCCAGCCGACCAGGCGCAGATTGACGGTGCCGCGGCGCAGGTGGACGACGCTGCCGACCGGCTTCATCACGGCCGAGGCGACCAGGTCGCTGGAGACCGCGGCCAGCGGCGGGACGTTGAAGAACAACATCATCATCGGGGTCATCAGCGCCCCGCCGCCCATGCCGGTCAGCCCGACCACGACGGCGACCAGGAAGGAGCCGCCGATCAGAGCCCAGTCGATCAACGAATCCAGCCTCCGCCCCGCAACGTGTCCAGCACCCGCGACACGGCCGCCTCGATCGAGAGGTGCGTGGTGTCGATGACCAGGTCGGCGTCTTCCGGCTCCTCGTACGGGTCGGATACGCCGGTGAACTCGGGGATGAGCCCGGCGCGGGCCTTGGCGTACAGGCCCTTGCGGTCGCGGCGCTCGCACTCCTCCAGCGGCGTGGCGACGTGCACGAGCAGGAAGTCGGCCCCCACCGACTCGACCGTCTCGCGCACCTCATCGCGGGTGGCCGCGTAGGGCGCGATCGGGGCGCAGATGGCCAGCCCGCCGTGCCGCGCGGCCTCGGCGGCCACGAAGCCGATGCGCCGGATGTTCAGGTCGCGGTCGGCCTTGGAGAAGGTCAGGCCCTTGGAGAGCAGGTGGCGCACCACGTCGCCGTCGAGGTAGGTCACCGAGCGGGTGCCCAGCTCCAGCAGCGCGTCGCGCAGGCCGCGGGCGATCGTGGACTTGCCGGAGCCTGACAGGCCGGTGAAGAAGACCACCAGGCCGCGGCGGTGCGGCGGGCCGGGGATGCGTACCGGCTCGGGGCCCGCCAGGTGCTCGGTCGCGCCGTAGGCGGTGGCGACGTGCTCGCGCAGCTCCAGGTCCAGCTCCGGCTCCTCGCGGGGCGCCAGGGGGACCGAGACCACGATCGTGCCCGCGGGGAGCTGCTCCTTGGCGCGCAGCGCGGCGCGTACGACGGCCGGGCCGGCCTCGCCGTACGAGAGGGGGAGCAGCAGGATCACCGCGTCCAGCTCTTTGGCGGTGGCGACGATCTCGGAGAGGTCGTCGAGCGGGCCGCGCATGGTCACGGCGAGCGCGGGACGGCCGCCCAGCTCGTCGGCGACCTGGGCCGGGGTGCGCCGCAGCCGCGCGAACGGCCCGTGCTCGGGCGTGCCCAGGCCCTTGACCGTCCCGGCGGTCAGGCCGTCGGGCTCGTGGGCGGTCACGGTGAGCACGGCCAGCGGCAGGCCCTCGGGGTCGAGCAGGGTGACCTCGTCGCCGGGGGAGAGGTCGGCGGGGACGCGGAGGGTGACGGGCGCGGGCCACGGGGTGCCGTCGGCGAGCGCGCCGCGCTCGTGCACGGCGTGCAGGTCGTCGTGGCCGAGGAACCCGGTCAGCGGCTCGAACGCGCCGGAGAGCAGCAGTTCGAGGTCGGCCAGCTCGCGCGGGTCGGGGGTCCACTCCACGTCTTTTGTATCCCAACTATTCCGATTGAATTGGTAGGAAACGACTCTATCGATTGAGACCAGTGTGCCGCCAGCGTGCGACCCCTATGACCGCCCCCCTGCCTCCTTCCGTGCCTCATGTGCCCGTGGCCGGGCGTCAGATCAGGCGGGCGAAGTGGTGCTGGGGCTTTCTGATGACCATGGTGATCTCGTCGTGGGAGGCGGGGAAGCGTCCGCTGGTCAGCTTGGACGCCACCGCGACGGCGGCCGCGCCGATCGCCCGGCCGCGGGCCGGGCCGCTGGTGTTGCGCTCGTCGTCGGTGATCATGAGGCCCCGGCTCAGGCAGAACTCGTGCAGGCCGTCGCTCGACGCCAGGGGCTCGTACACGGCGGGCAGCGGGCCAGGGGTGCCCGGCCTGACCAGCACCCGCCACAGCGGGCGGCGCAGCCACCAGGGCGTGATGCGGTCGAGCAGCCCGTAGGCCGAGCGCCGGTCGCGTACGCGCAGCAGCACCAGCCCGCCCGGCCGCAACGACTGCAGCAGCCGGTCGAAGACCAGCTCCGCGTGCCGTACGCGCTCCAGCAGGAACGAGAGCTGGATGACGTCGAAGCCGCGCGGCGGCAGCGGCACCGAGCGCAGGTCGCCCAGCGAGTAGGCGACCAGGTCGGCCCGCTCGCTCAGCGCCCTCCTGATCTCGGGGTGGTCCTCGTCGGCCCCGGTGGCCCTGATCTCGATGTGATCGAGCACCAGCGCCTCGTCGTGCGCACACCCGGCGACCAGCACGTCGAGCCGCCTGATCGGCTGCCCGGCACAGTGCTCGCGGAGCCGTTCACCGAAGAGGTCGCCTCTTTGGGCGACTGATCGCACCTCAGCCATGTGACCTACAGTAATCAACCGATCGGGATCAGTAATGCATTTCCCTGCTAGCGTCCTGGCCTGTGAGCGATCGGGTCTACGTGGGCAACGCCGGTGCGGACGCGGCGGGCGACCGCGGCTGGCTGCTCGGTCACTTCAAACCCCCCGGCGACCCAAGGCACAGCGCCGACGTCGAGATCAAGTGGGGTGTGCACCCGCCGGGCGACGAGCGGGCGGAGTGGGTGAGGGGCGAGCACCGTACGGCGCTGCTCGTGCTGATCGGCGGCCGGTTCCGGGTGGAGCTGCCGGGGCGCAGCGTGCTGCTGTCGGAGCCGGGCGACTACGTGGTGTGGGGCAGGGGCGTCGACCATTCGTGGCGGGCGGAGGAGGCGTCGACCGTGCTCACCGTGCGCTGGCCCTCCGTGCCCGGCTACTCCGTGCCTGATCCTGATCACTCTGTTCGTGATCACCCTGGGCCCTGAACGCTCCGGGCCTGGCTACTCAGGGCCTGGGCGCCGCGTCGGCTGAGCTCCGGTGGCGAGTAGGCTTGTGGGGACCCCCGTGACCTCGTCTGGCCCGGGGGTGGTCGTGTTGCCGTCGTGGGGCTGTGGGCGTATCTGATGAGTCTTTCCGGACTGCTTGACCTTGTTCGCGCCGACCCGAAACTGACCGCCGCTCTCGAAGAGGGCGGCGACGTCTCGCTGATCGCGCCGTCCGCGCTGCGGCCGTTCGGCGTGGCCGCGCTGGCCGGGCACGACCAGCGCACCGTGCTGGCCGTCACGGCGACGGGGCGCGAGGCCGAAGACCTGGCCGCCGCGCTGACGAGCCTGGTCGAGCCCGGTTCCGTGGCGGTCTTCCCGGCCTGGGAGACGCTTCCGCACGAGCGGCTCTCGCCGCGCAGCGACACCGTGGGGCAGCGGCTGGCGGTGCTGCGCCGGCTGGCCCACCCGGTCAAGGGCGACACCGCCGCCGGGCCGCTCAGCGTGATCGTGACGCCGGTCAGGGCCCTGCTGCAGCCCATCGTGAAGGGCCTGGGCGACCTCGAGCCCACCAGGCTGCGCGCCGGTGACGACGCCGACCTCGACGACGTCGTCCGCAACCTGGTCGACAACGGCTACCACCGGGTCGACATGGTGGAGAAGCGCGGCGAGGTGGCCGTGCGGGGCGGGCTGCTCGACGTGTTCCCGCCCACCGAGGAGCACCCGCTGCGGCTGGAGTTCTGGGGCGACACGGTCGAGGAGATCCGCTGGTTCAAGGTGGCCGACCAGCGCTCGCTGGAGGCGGCGGAAGACGGGCTGTTCGCGCCGCCGTGCCGGGAGCTGCTGCTGACCGGCGAGGTCCGTGCCCAGGCGCGCGAGCTGGCCGAGCAGCACCCCGCGCTGGCCGAGGTGCTCGACCAACTCGCCGAGGGCACGCCGGTCGAGGGCATGGAGGCGTTCGCGCCCGTGCTGGCAGGGGAGATGGACCTGCTGCTCGACCACCTGCCCATCAGGTCCGCGGTGTTCGTGTGCGACCCCGAGCGGATCAGGGGGCGGGCGGAGGAGCTCGTACGCACCTCGCAGGAGTTCCTCGAAGCCTCCTGGATCAACGCCGCGGCCGGCGGCGAGGCCCCGATCGACCTGGGCGCGGCCGCGTTCCGCACGCTGGAGGAGATCCGCGACCACGCCGACGTGCTGGGCCAGCCGTGGTGGACGATGGCGCCGTTCGGCGCGGGGGCCGAGCTCGACGCGCAAGACTCCGAGGCCTACCGCGGCGACACCGCCAAGGCGCTGGCCGACATCAAGGGCTGGCTGGCCGACGACAAGGCCGTCGTGCTGCTCAGCGAGGGCCACGGCCCGGCCGAGCGCATGGTCGAGCTGCTCAAGGGCGTCGACGTGCCCGCCAGGCTCCAGCAGTACCTGGACAAGGCGCCCGAGCCCAAGGTCGTCCACGTCACGACCGGCCTGATCGAGCACGGCTTCATCACGCCCACCCTGGCCGTGCTCACCCACCTCGACCTGGTCGGCCAGAAGGCGTCCACGAAAGACATGCGGCGCCTGCCCTCGCGCCGCCGCAACATGGTCGACCCGCTCCAGCTCAAGGTCGGCGACCACGTGGTGCACGAGCAGCACGGCGTGGGCCGCTACGTCGAGATGGTCCAGCGCACGGTGCAGGGCGCGACCCGCGAATACCTCGTCATCGAGTACGCCAAGGGCGACCGCCTCTACGTGCCCACCGACCAGCTCGACGAGGTCACCCGCTACGTCGGCGGCGAGGCCCCCACGCTCAACCGCATGGGCGGCGCCGACTGGGCCAAGGCCAAGTCGCGGGCGAAGAAGGCGGTCAAGGAGATCGCCGGCGAGCTGATCAGGCTCTACTCCGCGCGCATGGCCTCGCCGGGGCACGCGTTCGGCGACGACACCCCGTGGCAGCGGGAGATGGAGGACGCCTTCCCCTACGCGGAGACCGGCGACCAGCTCGAGGCCATCGACGAGGTCAAGCGCGACATGGAGCGCGGCGTCCCGATGGACCGGCTGATCTGCGGCGACGTCGGCTACGGCAAGACCGAGATCGCGGTGCGGGCGGCGTTCAAGGCGGTGCAGGACGGCAAGCAGGTCGCGGTGCTGGTGCCCACGACGCTGCTGGTGCAGCAGCACATGTCCACCTTCACCGAGCGCTTCTCCAGCTTCCCCGTCACGCTCAAGCCGGTCTCGCGCTTCCAGACCGACGGCGAGGTCAAGGGCACCCTCGAAGCGCTCAGGTCGGGCGCGGTCGACGTGGTGATCGGCACGCACCGGCTGCTGAGCCCCGAGGTCAGGTTCAAGGACCTGGGGCTGATCATCATCGACGAGGAGCAGCGGTTCGGCGTCGAGCACAAGGAGGCCATGAAGCACCTGCGCACGCAGGTCGACGTGCTGGCCATGTCCGCCACCCCGATCCCGCGCACGCTGGAGATGGGGCTGACGGGCATCCGCGAGATGTCCACGATCCTCACGCCGCCGGAAGAGCGGCACCCGATCCTCACGTTCGTGGGCCCCTACGAGGAGAAGCAGATCGGCGCCGCGATCCGGCGCGAGCTGATGCGCGACGGCCAGGTCTTCTTCGTGCACAACCGGGTGGCCTCGATCAACCGGGTCGCCGCGCGGCTGCGCGAGCTGGTGCCCGAGGCGCGCATCGCGGTCGCGCACGGCCAGATGAACGAACACCAGCTGGAGAAGATCATGGTGGGCTTCTGGGAACGCGAGTACGACCTGCTCGTCTCCACCACGATCGTCGAGTCGGGGCTCGACGTGCCCAACGCCAACACGCTGATCGTGGACCGGGCCGACAACTACGGCCTGTCCCAGCTCCACCAGCTCCGGGGCCGTGTCGGGCGAGGCAGGGAGCGCGGCTACGCGTACTTCCTCTATCCGCCGGAGAAGCCGCTCACCGAGACCGCCCACGAGCGGCTGGCCACGATCTCGCAGCACACCGAGATGGGCGCGGGCATGTACGTCGCGATGAAGGACCTGGAGATCCGCGGCGCGGGCAACGTGCTGGGCGCCGAGCAGTCCGGGTTCATCGCGGGCGTCGGCTTCGACCTGTACGTCCGGCTCATGTCCGAGGCGGTGCAGGAGCAGAAGGCCAAGCTGTCGGGCGGCGAGGTGCAGCAGGAGCAGGCCGACGTCAAGGTCGAGCTGCCGATCAACGCCCACATCCCGCACGACTACGTGACCTCCGAGCGGCTGCGGCTGGAGGCGTACAAGCGGATCGCGGCCATCGCCGCCCCCGCCGACATCGACGAGGTGCGCGCGGAGCTGACCGACCGCTACGGCAGGCCGCCGGCCGAGGTGGAGAACCTGCTGGAGGTGGCCAGGTTCCGGATCAGGGCCCGCGCGGCCGGGCTCACCGACGTCACGCTGCAGGGGCAGAACATCAAGTTCGGCCCGGCCCGGTTGAGGGAGTCGCAGCAGGTCCGGCTCGACCGGCTGTACAAGAAGGCGATATACAAGCAGGCGGCGGAGACGCTGCTGGTGCCGGTGCCCAAGACCAAGCCGCTCGGCGGGCAGCCGTTGCGCGACCTCGACCTGCTCAAATGGTGCGGCGATCTGGTCGAGGCGATGTTCCTTGAGCCCGCCCGGGTAAGCTGACGGCGGTTTTCTGGTCGGAAAGGGACGTACGTGAAGTCGATACGAGTGGCTGTGGCCGTCGCGGCGGCGGCCGTGGCGCTGTCCGCCTGCTCCTCTCCCGTGCAGGCCGGGGCCGCGGCCGTGGTCGGGAACGAGCGCATCTCCATGAACAAGGTCAACACCGACACGCAGGCGTACCTGGCCGCGTTGAAGCAGAACAACCTGGACGAGTCGGCGCTCGGCGTGCCGGCCAGCCAGGCCGTGCTCCAGCGCCTGGTCAACGTGAGCATCGCCAAGCAGCTCATGACCCGCTACAAGGTGCAGGCGACCGAGACCGAGGTCGACGCGGTGCTCAAGGACCCCGGCCAGTTCGAGTCGCCCACGATCAACCTGCTGGCCAACGCCGTGCCGCCGAGCGACGCCCGCGACTACGGCCGGGCCATGGTGGGCCTGACGAAGCTGCAGCAGCAGTTCGGCGGCCAGGCGGGGCAGGAGCGGCTGGCGCAGGAGTTCAGCTCGATCAGGCCGATCTTCAACCCGCGCTACGGCGTGCTCAACCCGCAGCGCTCGCAGGAGAACCCGGCGCTGTTCGTCGACACCGGCAGGTTCGGCCAGCTCACCCAGCAGGCGCAGCCGCAGCCGCAGCAGGGCTGATCAGTGCCGCTGATCGTCGTCACCACCTCGCCCAGGGTCGCGCCGGGCCTGCTGAGCCACCCGGCCTGGCAGGCGCTGCGCTCGGGTCCCGTGCTGACCGGCTCCGCCGCTCACCCGCAGCTCCCCTACCTGGCCGAGGCCGGTGTCGAGGTCGAGGTCGTCGAGCCCGACCCGCGGGCGCTGGTCGCCCGCGCGGCCGGTGAGACCGTGGTGTGGCTGTCCGACCAGGACGGCGAAGACTTCATGCGCGCGGTCGGGCACGCGGCGGTCGCGCTCGCCGAGCCGCCGCCGATCGAGGTCGTGCCCGGCTCGTACGACCTGCCGGGGGCGCGGGTGCTCGACCTGGTGGCGGTGATGGACCGGCTGCGCACCGAGTGCCCGTGGGATCGGAAGCAGACGCACGAGTCGCTGGTGCCGTACCTGCTGGAAGAGGCGTACGAGGTGCTCGAGACGATCGAGCAGGGCGACTACCCGGCGCTCCGGGAGGAGCTCGGCGACCTGCTGCTGCAGGTGGTCTTCCACGCGCGGGTGGCCGAGGGCTTCGACATGGACGACGTGGCGGCGGGCATCGTCGAGAAGCTCGTACGCCGCCACCCCCACGTGTTCGGCTCCGTACGGGCCGAGAGCGCCGACGAGGTCAGCGACAACTGGGACGCGATCAAGGCGGCGGAGCGGGCGGCCAAGGGCGCCGAGTCGGCGCTCGACGGGGTCCCCATGGGGCAGCCGGCGCTGTCGCTGGCCGCGCAGCTCCTGCGCAGGGCCGAGCGGGCGGGCGCCCCCGAGTCGCTGTCGGCCGCGGTCGGGCAGGGCGTGGCCAGGGAGCTGTTCGACCTGGTGCGCAGGGCCGCGCAGGGCGGGCTCGACGCCGAGGCGGAGCTGCGGGGGGCGGCGCGGGCGTACCGGGACCGGGTGCGCACGTGGGAGTCGTCGGACGGCTCCCAGTCCGGCGGCTGAGCCGGGCGCGGGCGGGCCCTCGACGACGGGGCGGCGGCCCAGGTGGTGGGTGCAGTATCCGGGGGCGGGCGTACCGATAGGCTCTGATGGCATATTGCCTTTCGATTGAGGAGCGCATCCCGTGGCTACCATCGAGGTCGTATTCGCTCGTGAGATCCTCGACTCCCGGGGCAACCCGACGGTCGAGGTGGAGGTGGTGCTCGACGACGGCAGCACCGGCCGCGCGGCCGTACCGAGCGGGGCGTCCACCGGTCAGTTCGAGGCGGTCGAGCTGCGTGACGGCGGCAAGCGTTACGGCGGCAAGGGTGTGGAGAAGGCCGTTCTCGCCGTGACCGACGAGATCTTCGAGGAGATCAACGGGATCGAGGCCGAGGACCAGCGCATCATTGACCAGATCATGATCGACCTGGACCGCACGCCCAACAAGTCCAAGCTCGGCGCCAACGCCATCCTGGGTGTCTCGCTGGCCGTGGCCAAGGCCGCCGCCGACAGCGCCGACCTGCCGCTCTTCCGTTACCTCGGCGGCCCCAACGCCCACCTGCTGCCCGTGCCGATGATGAACATCCTCAACGGCGGCGCCCACGCCGACACCAACGTGGACATCCAGGAGTTCATGATCGCGCCGATCGGGGCGGAGACGTTCCGCGAGGCCGTACGCACCGGCACCGAGGTCTACCACGCGCTCAAGAGCGTGCTGAAGGAGAAGGGCTACGCCACCGGCCTGGGCGACGAGGGCGGCTTCGCGCCCAACCTGCCCTCCAACCGCGACGCGCTCGACCTGATCCTGGTCGCCGTCGAGCGGGCCGGCTACGTGCCGGGCGACGACATCGCGGTGGCGCTCGACGTGGCCGCCTCCGAGTTCCACAAGGACGGCGTCTACACCATCGACGGCAAGGGCCTGCAGGCGCCGGAGCTGATCGCGTTCTACGAGGACCTGGTCGCCAACTACCCGCTCGTCTCCATCGAAGACCCGCTTGACGAGGACGACTGGGAGGGCTGGAAGGCCATCACCGCCTCGCTCGGTGACAAGGTGCAGCTCGTCGGCGACGACCTGTTCGTGACCAACCCCGAGCGGCTCCAGCGCGGCATCGACGAGGGCGCGGCCAACGCCCTGCTGGTCAAGGTCAACCAGATCGGCACGCTGTCCGAGACGCTCGACGCCGTCGACCTGGCCCACCGCAGCGGCTACCGCTGCATGATGAGCCACCGTTCTGGCGAGACCGAGGACACGACGATCGCCGACCTGGCCGTGGCGGTCAACTGCGGGCAGATCAAGACCGGCGCCCCGGCCCGCTCCGAGCGGGTGGCGAAGTACAACCAGCTCCTGCGCATCGAGGAACTCCTCGATGACGCCGCCCGTTACGCGGGTCGCGGCGCTTTCCCGCGTTTTCGGCGCTAGTTTCGAGTACGGCTCGCGGCGCCCCGAATCCTGCCGCGAGCCGCACTTGAGGGGGTGTGCAGCAATTGGCGAAAAGGCCGCAGCTCACCGGGCGGGCCGCCATTCTGGCCATCGTGGTGTGCGCGATCGCGATGAGCCTGGCCTACCCTGTGCGCGAGTACATCAGCCTGCGCCGCAGCCTCTCCGAGCTGCGCGCGGAGAAGGCCAGGGTCGAGGCGGAGAGGCAGGCCCTGCTGGTTCGCGACCGGCAGAGCAACGACCCCAACTGGATCAAGAAGACCGCCAAGGAACGCCTGCACTACTGCGGGCCCGGCGAGAAGTGCTACGTGGTGATGGAGCCCCAGCAGGGCAAGGCACAGGCGGCCGTGAAGCAGCAGGCCCAGGTGCCGCCGTGGTACGAGACGCTCTGGGAGTCGGTGGAGGCCGCCGACAAGGGCACCGGCCGCAGGGCCGTGACGGGGAAGGAAAGCGTTGGACAGTAAGGACGCCGAGGTCGTCGAGAAGCAGCTCGGCCGGCCCCCCCGAGGGTTGCGCGGGGTGGCGCACCGCTGCCCGTGCGGCAACCCCGATGTGGTGGAGACCGCGCCGCGCCTGCCCGACGGCTCGCCGTTCCCGACCCTCTACTATCTGACCTGCCCCAAGGCGGCCTCGGCCATCGGCACGCTGGAGGGCTCGGGCCTGATGCGCGAGATGCAGGCCAGGCTGGCCACCGAGCCCGATCTGGCGGCCGCCTACCGGGCCGCCCACGACGACTACGTGGCCAGGCGCGACCGGGTCGCCCAGGAAGAGGGCCTGACCCCGCTGCCGCGCGACATGCAGAGCACGGGCGGCATGCCGCAGCGGGTCAAGTGCCTGCACGCGCTCGTGGCGCACGAGCTGGCGGCGCCGGGGGCCAATCCGTTCGGCCGGGAGGCGCTCGACGCCCTCCCCGACTGGTGGGGTGACGGACCATGCGTGTAGCCGCCGTCGACTGCGGCACCAACTCCGTGCGCCTGCTCATCGCCGATCTCGGCGACGGGCCCGGTGAGGGCGAGCTGGGTGACGTCGAGCGGCGGATGGAGATCGTCCGCCTCGGTCAGGGCGTCGACCGTACCGGCAGGCTCGCGCCGGAGGCGCTGGAGCGCACGTTCCTGGCCATGCACGGCTACCAGGAGCTGATCGAGCGGCACGGCGCCACCGCCACGCGCGTGGTGGCCACGAGCGCGACGAGAGACGCGGCCAACCGGCAGGAGTTCGTCGACGGCGTCCGGAAGATCTTCGGGGTGGAGCCCGAGGTGGTGTCGGGGGCCGAGGAGGCCGAGCTGTCGTTCGTGGGCGCCACCAGGGGGCTGGCGCGCCTGTCGCCGGAGACCGTGAAGGCGCAGGGCCCGGTTCCTCCCTACCTGGTGGTGGACATCGGCGGCGGCTCCACCGAGTTCGTGGTCGGCTCCGAGCACGCCCAGGCGGCGCTGTCTGTCGACATCGGCTGTGTCCGCCTGACCGAGCGCCACCTGCGCGACGCCGGAGACCCGCCGTCGGCGCCGGCCCTGGAGGCCGTGGTGGCCGATGTCGAGGCGGCGCTCGACCTGGTCGAGGCGGAGGTCCCCGTCCGGCGGGCGCGCACGCTGGTGGGCCTGGCGGGCTCGGTGACGACGGTGGCGGGCATCGCGCTCGGCCTGCCCGCGTACGACTCGGCGCGCATCCACCACTCGCGGATCTCGGCAGCGGAGATCCACGACGTGACGCGGCGGCTGCTCGGGATGACCCACAGTGAGCGTGCCCAGGTCCCCGTGATGCATCCGGGGCGGGTTGACGTGATTGGCGCCGGGGCGCTAATTTTTGACCGCATCGTCCGTCGTTTCGCGTTTTCCCAGGTCATCGTTAGTGAACACGACATCCTCGATGGAATGGCCTGGTCTCTCGCCGGTAACTGAAGAAATCCGGACATTTCCGATCTACTGATCGTCTTGAGCGTGCAAACGCTATTGTGCTTAGGTAAAGGGGCATTACGGGGGCTTTGCCATATCGCCGTGCGCGAAAGGCGTTGGCGTGGCGACCGTTCCCGAGCGCGCCTCTTCCCTCACGGAATGGAGCACTCTCACATGATGTCTGTTGGGTTAGCACGTAAGGCCGCCGCGTTCGGCGCTTCGGCCGCGGTGCTGGCGACCCTGGCCGCCGGCCTGGTCGCGGGCCCTGCCCAGGCGGCTGCCTCGGCGACGGCCTCGACGGCGACGGCCGCCAAGGCCAAGTCGACGTCGAAGTCGGCGTCCAAGGTCTCGGTGTCCACGCCGACGGCCTCCACCCGTAATTACGAGGGCGGCTGCCCGGTCAAGGTCAACTTCTCGGCCAAGGTCAAGGTGTCGCTCAAGGGCAAGACGGAGCTGGCCTACCGCTGGCTCCACGGTGACGGGTCCAAGAGCAAGGTCAAGGTGGTCAAGCTCTCGGGCAAGGGCACCAAGACGGTGACGGTCAGGCAGTCGATCACCTTCGACGAGGACGTCAAGGGCTGGGAGGCCCTTCAGGTCCTCGGTCCGAAGAAGGTCACCTCGAAGAAGGGCTACTTCTCCGTCTCCTGTCAGGAGCCGCTGAAGGAGGCGCGTACGCACCTCGACGTCTCGGTGAAGGCCCGCGCGTGGGCCAGCCCGAGCTCGTACGTCGGCCCCTGCACCCCCGGCGACAAGATCAACTTTGTCGGCGTGATCCAGGCCAACCGCCCGACGTGGGTGCGTTACCGCTGGGTTCTCAACGGTGACGTCGTCGACTACGGCAAGGTCAAGGTCTACGACACGCGCAAGGTGGACTTCGGCATCTCGCCGCGGTACAGCCAGCGCGGCTGGGCGCAGCTCCAGATCATCAGCCCCGACGGCACCTCCTCCAACCGGGCCTACTACAAGGTCTGGTGCAAGGACAGCGCCCCTGAGGACCCCACCACCAAGGTGACCGCCAGCATCACGCAGCCGAGCAGCACCAACTGCCGGGTCGCCGCTGACGGTTTCATCCACTCGACCGGCAAGGGCAAGGTGCGTTACACCTGGTCCGTGAACGGCAAGTCGGTCAGCAGCGGTGAGGTCTACTTCGACCGCAGCGGTGGCACGCAGGGCGTCCGCGGGATCTCGGAAGTGGTGTCCGGCGCTGACACCAGCGGCGGGACCGTCACGCTGTCGATCACCGGTCCCGACAACGGCGACGTGACCACCAGGTCCTACGCCGCTTGCCAGGCCCCGACCCCGACCCCCACGCCGACGGAGACCTCCTCCCCGGCCCCCACGTCGACTCCCTGAGCGGAACGACGTGGCCGGTTGAGGACACCGGTCGGCTTGGACGTCGATCGACCGAACGCGGGTGATCGGTCGAAGACGTTGATCGGATGAACCGGGTGGCACCTTCGGGCGCCACCCGGTTTTTCATGCCACGACGCCGCCTTGCACCGGCGCGCGAATCATGCGGACGCCAGCCGCCGCCACGCTCGGCTCCAGGGGTGCCAGGGCCGAGGAGGTGCGGGATCGGGCCGAGGCGGTGGGGCTGATCGGGCACCATCGGTGTCATGAGCTTCGTACCTCCTGGCACCGGCTGGCCCGGCGACCCCGCGACCGCCGAGACCCCGGTCGCGCTCGACCCCGCGGACGTGCGCCGCCTCGCCGCCGCCTGCGGGACGCTCGCGGAGCTGACGGCCGAGCAGTCCGTCTGCCGCGCGTGTCCGCGCCTGGTGACGTGGCGCGAGGAGGTCGCCCAGGTCAAGCGGCGGGCGTTCGCGGACGAGACGTACTGGGGCCGCCCCGTCCCCGGCTGGGGCGCCGAGCGGCCGTCGATCCTGCTGGTCGGCCTGGCCCCGGCGGCCCACGGCGGCAACAGGACAGGGCGCATCTTCACCGGCGACCGCAGCGGCGACTGGCTGTTCGCCTCGCTCCACCGCAGCGGCCTGGCCACGCAGGAGACCAGCACCCACGCGGGCGACGGCCAGAAGCTGCTCGGCACGCGCGTGCTGGCCTCGGTACGCTGCGCCCCGCCCGCCAACAAGCCCACCCCGGAGGAGAAGGCCGCCTGCTTCCCGTGGATGGCGCGGGAGATGGCCCTGGTCGCGCCGACCGTACGGGTGGTGGTGGCGCTCGGCGGGTACGCTTGGCAGGCCATGTGGCCCGCGCTCAAGGACGCCGGTTACACACTGCCGCGCAGCCGCCCGGCGTTCGGTCACGGGGCCGAGGTGGAGGTCCGCCACGGCGGGTCGCCCGTCACGCTCATCGGCTGCTACCACCCCAGCCAGCAGAACACCTTCACCGGCCGCGTCACCGCCCAGATGCTGGACGAGATCTTCACCAGGGCCAGAGCACTGGCTGTGTGACGCGTTGCACCACCCCGGGATTGGCTTCATCAAGAGCGCTTGCCGTAAGCTTGTGAATGCTTTCACAAGCACTCCACGAGGGATGGGGCCTCAGGATGAACAAGCACATCTTGATCGTCGGCGGTGGATACGTCGGCCTGTACACAGCGCTCCGGCTGCAGCGCAAGCTCCACCGGGAGCTGCGCGCCGGCGAAGTCCGCATCACGATCATCGACCCCCAGTCCTACATGACCTACCAGCCCTTCTTGCCTGAGGCGGCGGCGGGTAACCTCTCGCCTCGCCACGTGGTGGCTCCGCTCCGGCGGATCCTCTCCAAGGTGCGCATCCTCAACGGAACGGTCACCAAGATCGACCACTCGGCGCGCACCGTCACGTTCCAGCCCGCCGAGGGGTCGGCACGCCAGGTGGCCTACGACGTGATCGTGATGGCCGCCGGGTCGATCTCCCGTACGCTGCCCATTCCCGGGCTCACCGACATCGGCATCGGCTTCAAGACCGTCGGGGAGGCCATCGCGCTGCGCAACCGCGTGCTGCACCTGCTCGACGTGGCCGAGTCGACCGACGACCCGGAGGTGCGGCGCAGGGCGCTGACGTTCGTGGTGGTGGGGGCCGGGTTCGCGGGCGTGGAGGCGCTCGCCGAGCTGGAGGACATGGCCAAGCACTCCACCCGCTACTACCGCAACATCACGTCGTCGGACGTCCGCTGGGTGCTCGTGGAGGCCACGAACCGGGTGCTGCCCGAGGTCGGCCCCGAGATGGGCAGGTGGACGCTGGAGCAACTGCGCGAGCGCGGCATCGAGGTCAAGCTGGAGACGCGCCTGAACTCCTGCGAGGGCGGGCACGTGATGCTGTCGGACGGCTCGGAGTTCGACGCGGAGACGCTCGTGTGGACCGCGGGGGTCAAGCCCAGCCCCGTGGTCAACGACAGCGACCTGCCGCTCGACGAGCGCGGCCGGATCAAGGCCACCGCCATGCTGTCCGTGGTCGGCACCCCTGGGGCCTTCGCGGCGGGCGACGCCGCCGGAGTGCCGGATGTGACGAACCCCGGGCAGTATTGCGCGCCGAACGCCCAGCACGCGGTCCGTCAGGCAAAGGTGCTGGCCGACAACGTCGTCCGGTACCTGCGCGGACAGGAACTGGCCGAATACCGCCACAAGTATGTCGGATCGGTGGCCGGTCTCGGCCTGCACCAAGGCGTCGCCAATGTCTATGGCCTCAAGCTTCGCGGATTCCCTGCGTGGTTCATGCACCGGACCTACCATCTGTCGCGGGTGCCGACGCTGAACCGCAAGGTCCGTGTCGTCGTCGATTGGACGCTGGCCCTGTTCTTCAAGAGGGAGACGATCTCACTGGGTGAGATGGAGCACCCGCGCGAGGGCTTCAGGGCCGCGGTGGCGACGACTCGCCGCTAGCCCAGGTACGGCAGCGCCCCGGCGGTCCTCCGCCGGGGCTCTTTCGGCGCCCCTGGTCGCAAGCGGAAGGGGTACCACGGGTGGGTCTTACAGCGGTGACCGTGCTCGGCGTCGACCGGCCTGGCGTCATCGCCGCAGTAACCGGTTCGCTCGCCGACTGCGGGGCGAACATCCAGGATTCGACCATGACGTTGCTCGGCGGCCACGTCGCGATGATGTTGCTCGTCTCCGGCGAGCTGGACTCCGGCGAGCTGATGAAACGCCTCGGCGCGCCCGACCTGGTGGTCAGCGCCTCGGCCATCGAGGCCCGCCGCCACTTCTGCGACGACGGCGGCGGCCTGGGCTACGTCCTGACCGTGCACGGCCCCGACCGGCCGGGCATCATCTCGGGCATCAGCGCGGTCCTGGCGGAGGACGGCGGGAACATCACCGGCATGAGCACCAGGCTCAGCGGACGCCTCTACGTGCTGATCGCCGACGTGGAGCTGCCGAAGGACGTGGACGTGGCGGCGCTCATGCGCCGGCTGGCGGCCGTCGGCGCGAGCCTGGCCTCGGACATCACCTTCCGGCCCGTCGAACCGGATCTGCTGTGACCCGGCCCACCGGTGCGCCCGCCGGAGGGGTGGCGCGGGCGGTGCTCGGGGCCCCGCACCCCCTCCTGTCCGCCGTGGCCGAACCGGTGGAGCCGACCGCCCCCGAAGTCGTGGCCGCGGCGGCGGACCTGCTTGCCACGTTGCGCCGCACGCCCGCCACGAGCGGGCTGGCGGCCCCCCAGATCGGCCTGAGCTGGCGCCTGATCGCCTTTGACGCCGGGAGCCACCGTAGGAGCCGGTCGTGGGCCGGAGAGCTCGTGGTGGCCAATCCACGGCTCGCCGGCGCGGCCGCCTGGGAGGACGGGCGCGAGGGGTGCGCGTCCGTGCCGGGGCTCACGGCCGACGTACGCCGTGCGGGCCGTATCACCGTACATGGTCATTTGCCAGGCACCGGCGAGGCGGTCACGATCGAAGCCGATGCCTTCGAAGCACGCTGCATTCAGCACCAACTGGACCATCTGGACGGTCTACTCTTCTTGGACAGAGTCCCCGGAGCGCTATCACTTCACCGCAGACTTCACACTTGTGGCGCCTGATGCGAAGTTGTGCTCCTCGGAAGCATGGTCCGTTTCGTATGATTGCGGCGCCCCCGTAGCCCAATGGCAGAGGCAAACCCCTTAAAAGGGTTGACGTGCGGGTTCGAATCCCGCCGGGGGCACTTGCCATCTTCATTGTCTTTAGGTCGCTGACCTGGAGGTTTACCGCAAGCTCGGGACAGGGCCACCCGGTCGATATCGAGTTGTTACGAATTTGTTCTGTCACCGTGCGATCACGCCTGGTGGAGGGCCGGTGGCGGACCGGCTGAGGGCGTCGCCGGCCACCCGAGTAAGCTCTACCGGGCAGCGTCCGGACAGAACCTGGTGTTCGCCCGCTCGAAAACCTTTCGTGCCCCTGTCGATATTGACAAGCCGATGGTTCTCTGCTTTCTCCGCGCTTTGCGGGAGTTTCTTTCCGTGAATGGATGACTACGCTTTACAACCGGTCTTTTCGCGATGGGTAATGGCGATAGTCGCCTTCGTGCCGGAAGGTGCACGTCGGGGAGCGGGCCGGGGCGACGGGCGGGCGCGCGGGGGCCGGCCGGGCGGTGGGGAAGCAAGATTCTTCCCTTCGCGGATGACCAAGGGAACTCGCCGGTGGGCATGTTCGTTGGGAACGGAGCCGAGGTCCCGAATGAGCATCGGTCAGAGCGTCAGATGACCATGGTGCCGCCGCGCCCCGTAGGCTCGGCGTCACAGGAGGCAGCGATGGAGAGCAAGAACCCCGTATTCAGCAGGTCGCGGCAGCAGGCCGCGACGGGCTGGGCCGGTCCCAACCCGTCCCCGGACCAGTTGCAGAACATGTACGACGCCCCGTCGTACGCACCCCCGTCCCGGCCGGCGTTCCGGACCATGACGCTCGACGACGTCGTGGTGCGAGGGTTCCTCACCCTCGGGACGCTCGTCGTGGCCGCCGCCGCGGCCTGGATCCTCGACGTGCCGTCGATGGTCGCCATCGGCGCGGCCGTCGTCGCGCTGATCCTCGGCCTGATCGCCTCGTTCACGATGAGCACCAACCCGGCGCTCATCCTGGCGTACGCGGTGTTCCAGGGTGTCTTCCTGGGCAAGATCAGCTCGGTCTTCGAGGGGATGATCAGCGGCATCGTGCTCCAGGCGGTGCTGGGCACGGCATTCGCGTTCGGCGCGGTGCTGACCGTCTACGCCCTGCGCATCGTCCGCGTCACGCCCAAGCTGGTGAAGTTCACCGTGGCCGCCGCGATCGCGGCGCTCGGCCTGGTGCTGGTCAACATGCTCGTCGGCCTGTTCAACGACGGCGGCCTCGGTCTGCGCACCGACAGCCCGCTCGGGTGGATCTTCAGCGTCGCCATGATCCTGCTCGGCTGCTTCTTCCTGCTCCTCGACTTCGACTCGATCGAGCAAGGCGTCAAGCAGGGCGCGCCGGAGAAGTTCGCCTGGCAGTGCGCCTTCGGGCTGACGCTGAGCCTGGTGTGGATCTACCTCGAGGTGCTGCGGTTCGTCAGCTATTTCAGCAGTAGCGACTGACCGTTCAGCGTCGCGTAACCCCCGAGGGCCTCGCCGTTCAGGCGGGGCCCTCTCGCTGTGCGACCGAAAATCTACCCGCCGTCACGAAATGATGCCTGGCCGAGGGGTTGCCATTCGCACGTCCGTGTTGCAGTGTCAAGCAAAGGACCCCAATTCGCGGAGGTGCCCATGTCCTTGAACCACTCACCGGAGACGCAGACGAAGCTCATCGCAAGAGTCCCGACGATCACGGGACGCGAACTCCCAGAGTGGTTTCAAGCCATCGACAACGGCCCGGCTTTCCTGAGGTGCGCCGAGCGGGCCAACTGGCTCGCCGACGAGCACGGGCTGACCCACGGCTACGCCGCCGCCATCGTGCACGAGCACGAGCGGCACCGCCGTAACCGCATGGGCTTCATCTAGGCCCAACCCGTCCCCCGCGCCCGTGCCCCAAGCGCGGGCGCGTCATCATGGGGGCATGGATCTCGACAAGGCTCTCGGCTTTCTCCGCGAAAACCACCACGCCGTCCTGCTGACCCGCCACGGCGACGGGCGTCCGCAGATGTCACCGGTCACGGCAGGGGTGCAGGGCGGGCACGTGGTGATCAGCACCAGGGAGACGGCGGTCAAGGTGCGCAACGTCCGCCGCGATCCGCAGGTGTCCCTGTGCGTCTTCACCGACCGGTTCTTCGGCGAGTGGATCCAGGTGGACGGCACCGCCGAGATCGTCCCTCTGCCCGAGGCCATGGAGGGGCTGGTCACGTACTACCGGGACATCTCGGGCGAGCACCCCGACTGGGACGACTACCGCGCCGCCATGATCCGCGAGCGGCGCGTCATCATGCGCATCACGCCCGCCCACGCGGGCCCTGACCGCCACGGCTGAGCCGCCCCACCCCCAGTGCGGGGCAAGGGCGGAACCAGCCTCAGGGGTCAGCTCAGGCGCTCGAGGACCATGGCCATGCCCTGCCCCCCGCCGACGCACATGGTCTCCAGGCCGATGCTCTTGTCGTGGTGCTGGAGGCTGTTGATCAGGGTCGAGGTGATCCGGGCGCCCGTCATCCCGAACGGGTGCCCGACCGCGATGGCCCCGCCGTTGACGTTGAGCCGGTCGAGGTCGATGCCCAGCTCCCGGTACGACGGGATCACCTGGGCCGCGAACGCCTCGTTGATCTCCACCAGGTCGATGTCGTCGATCGCCATCCCGGCCCTGGCCAGCGCCTGCCTGGACGCCTCCACCGGCCCCAGCCCCATGATCTCGGGGGACAGGCCGGAGACCCCGGTGGACACGATCCTGGCCAGCGGCGTGATGCCCAGCTCGGCGGCCTTGACGTCGCTCATCACGACGACCGCCGCCGCCCCGTCGTTCAGCGGGCAGCAGTTGCCCGCCGTGACGGTGCCGTCGGGGCGGAAGACGGGGGCCAGCGTGGCGACCTTCTCGTACGTCGTGCCGGCCCTGGGCCCGTCGTCCTTGGAGACCACGCTCCCGTCGGGAAGGGTGGCCGGCGTGATGTCCTTCTGCCAGAACCCGTCGGCCAGCGCCTTCTCGGCCAGGTTCTGTGACCGCACGCCGAACTCGTCCTGCTCCTGGCGGGAGACGCCCTTGAGCTGGGCCAGGTTCTCGGCCGTCTGGCCCATGGCGATGTAGATGTCGGGGACCTCGCCGTCTTCGCGCGGGTCGTGCCAGACGTGCCCGCCCTCGGCGAACTCCTTCGTGCGGTCCCGGGCGCCGAGGAAGAGCGGGTTGTGCGTGTCGGGCAGCGAGTCGGAGTTGCCCTTGGCGAAGCGGGAGACGGTCTCGACACCGGCCGAGACGAAGACGTCGCCCTCTCCCGCCTTGATCGCGTGGAAGGCCATCCGGGTGGTCTGCAGCGAGGAGGAGCAGTAGCGGGTCACGGTGGTGCCGGGCACGTTGTCGAGCCCCAGCATCACCGCCACCACGCGGGCCATGTTGAAGCCCTGCTCGCCGCCGGGCAGGCCGCAGCCCAGCATGATGTCCTCGATGGAGGTGGGGTCGAGCTGGGGCACCTTGGCCAGCGCCGCCCGGATCATCTGGACGGTCAGGTCGTCGGGCCGGATCTCCTTGAGCGAACCCTTGAAGGCTCGTCCGATCGGGGAACGCGCGGTTGCGACGATGACTGCCTCGGGCATGGCCCCTCCTTGGTCAGCACTGGTAATAGAACTATATTCCAGTCTTCGGCATAGGGCCCGCCGACCCCTCCTTTATCCGTACATACCCGGCACGGTCGTCGTGTGGTCGTTCACCGCGTGGACGGCGCCCTTCTCGTCGCGCCACAGCCGCCAGCCCTCCTGGCTGCCGGTGAACCACGGCGGCGGGGGCGTGGCGGGGGAGACGCGCTTGCCGGTGCCGAGGTCGTACTCGCAGACGGCGGCCGTGGAGTAGAAGCCCGGCGCCTGTCCGCGCAGCGGCAGCGGCTTGGGGTCGGTCACGCAGAACGACCAGCCGCGCTCTCCCTCCGTCGGGGCGACCTTGCCGGAGACCAGGTCGAAGGCCGACCCCTTGCCGTTGTGCTGGAGGAAGCCCAGTTTGTCCATGCGGCCGGGGAAGGCCAGCCACCACCCGGAGCCCGGCACGTCGGCGGCGGCGATCTGGCCGACCACCCGGCCGCTGGTGGAGTCGAGCCGGGCGAAGCCGCCGTAGGCGCCCTGGCGGTCGACCGGGCGTACGACGGGGGCGTAGCCGGGGTTGCCGCTCGGATAGACGCGTACGACCGAGGGGCGCATCCAGTTGATCGTCCCGTCGGCGATCCCGATCGAGAACAGCCCGAACGTCGAGAGCTTCTTGGTCTGCGGATTCGTGTAGGGGGCGACGTAGCCGACCAGGTCGTCGCCCGAGGCGCCGAACGCCCAGCCGCCCGACATGTCGATCCCGGGGCCGAGGGCCTGCTCGATCGGCTGCTGCCACTGGAGCTTGCCGGACTTCAGCTCGTACGACTCCACCATGGGGTTGGCGGCCAGCCTGAGCAGCAGCACCCTGCTCCGGTCGGACCACTCCACCTCGGCGATGCCGGGCAGCTTCCACAGTTGCCTGCCGGTCGCCGGGTCGAGCACCACCATGCGCGCCTTGGTCAGGGCGGTGTGCTCGGACAGGCACACGTACGGGCCGCAGCGCTGCGGGCCGAACGTCGAGTGCACGGGCCTGGTCCACTTCTGCGCCCCGGAGCGGGCGTCGCGGGCGATGAGCGTGGCGTTCCAGCGGCCCTTCTTGCCCGGGTCGATCGCGACGACCACGCCCTTCCCGTCGGACGTCTCCACGACCGCGGGGGTGGAGACGCCCATTCCCGGCAGGCGGCCGGCCATCGTGGCCGGGTAGGCCCACAGCCGTTTGCCGTCGCGCAGGCCGAGGGCCGCGGTCTCCAGCGACCCGTCGGGCTTCATGGAGGTCAGAGCGACCACCCCGCCGCCGACGGCCGTCCGGCTGACGGCGTTGACCTGGGTGTTGTGCCAGGTCGGGAAGTCTGTGGTGGTCGCCGCGTCGCTGCCGGAGCAGGCGGTGGCGGCGAGAGTCCCGGCGAGGGCGAGGGACGGTTTCCAGAGGGGCCGGAGCACGGGCAAACCACTCCAAAGGGGACGTAGAGTGGCGGCTCCAACCCGGAGGGTGACCGGCCGAGGGTGCGCAGGAGGTCAGGTGTCTTCGACCGGCTCGCCGAGCCGCCGGCGGAACAACGAGGCCCACTTGCCGTACAGGCCCGTCGCCCGCCCGTCGACCCGGGTCGCGGTGACCTCGGTGCCGGGCTCCTCCGCGGCCGTAGCCGCCGCGAGGTAGATCGGTTGCAGTGCTTCGCCACGCGCGGGGCGCGGCTCAGGCCACAGCCCCAACGCAGCGCACACTGACGGTAGCACCGCGTAAGCGGCCTGTGCGTAACCTCGGTCAGATGGATGGAAACGATCCGGTCCGAACATTTCTGTCGGATTTGTAGCGAACTCCGGGCCCAGGACGTCGGCGAACGCCACCGTACGCCCGCCCGCGTCCACCACCGCCACCGTCTGCGCCGCGGCGAGCTGGCGGCTCCAGCGCTGCGTCACCCAGCGCAGCGGCTGCGCGATGGGCCGTACCGTGCCGAGGTCGGGACACGTTCCCACGATCACCTCGGCCCCCGCCTCCCGAAGCCGCCGCACGGCCTTGGCCAGATGGCGTACGGCGGTCGCGGGCGGCGTCTGGGTGATGATGTCGTTGGCCCCCACGAAGATCACCGCCACGTCGGGGCGTATGGCGAGGGCCACGTCCACCTGCTCGGCCAGGTCGGCCGACGGTGCGCCCGACTTGCCCGCCACCACCAGACGCACAGGACGCTCGGCGACCGCGGCCAGGCCGTTGGCGAGCAGCACTGCGGGAGTCTTCGCGGGGTCGGCCATGCCCAGGCCGACCGAGGTCGAGTCGCCGAGCATGGCCAGGTTGAGCGGCTCGCCCTCGGAGTCGCCGTACAGGCCGTCGGCGTGCGGCCCGTCCAGGCCGTGCGGGGTCCCGATGGCCCTGCGCGCGAGCAGGCCCTCGGCGATCAGCAGGCCGTAGGCCGTGGCCCCGAGCGCCGTCAGCCCGCCCCCTCCCAGCGCCGCCGCTGTGGCGATCCTGCGTGCCGCGCGCGCCATGCCAGGTGCCCAGACCACGTACGTGCCCTCCCCAGTCGAACTCGGCGGTAGCGTTTGCTTGAAAAGTAGCCGGGGCCGGCCACCCCCTTCGGACCTCGGCCATCGACAAGCTCATCAAGCTTCGACAAAGAAGGTGAACACCTCGGTGCGCGTTTACGATTCCCTGGTCGACCTGATGGGGAACACCCCGCTGGTCCGGCTGCACAAGGTCACCGCGGGCGTGCCCGCGCAGGTGCTCGCCAAAGTCGAGTACTTCAACCCGGGGGGCTCGGTCAAGGACCGCATCGCGGTACGCATGATCGATGCGGCGGAGAAGTCCGGCGAGCTGCGCCCGGGCGGCGTGATCGTCGAGCCGACCTCCGGCAACACCGGCGTCGGGCTGGCCATCGTGGCCCAGCAGCGGGGCTACCGGTGCCTGTTCGTGGTGCCGGACAAGGTGGCCCAGGACAAGATCTCGGTGCTGCGGGCCTACGGAGCCGAGGTCGTGGTCTGCCCGACCGCCGTCTCGCCCGAGCATCCCGACTCCTACTACTCGGTCTCCGACCGGCTGGCCCGCGAGGTGCCCAACGCCTGGAAGCCCGACCAGTACTCCAACGTCAACAACCCCGACTCCCACTACCACTCGACCGGCCCCGAGGTGTGGGAGCAGACCGAGGGCAGGGTCACGCACTTCGTGGCGGGCATCGGCACCGGCGGCACGATCAGCGGCACCGGGCGCTACCTCAAGGAGGTCTCCGGCGGCCGGGTGAAGATCATCGGGGCTGACCCGGAGGGGTCGGTCTACTCCGGCGGGTCCGGGCGGCCGTACCTGGTGGAGGGGGTCGGCGAGGACATCTGGCCGGCCACGTACGACACGCGGATCTGCGACGAGATCATCGCGGTGTCCGACAAGGACTCCTTCACCATGACCCGCAGGCTCGCCCGTGAGGAGGGGCTGCTGGTCGGCGGCTCGTGCGGCATGGCCGTGGTGGCGGCGCTGCGCGTGGCGGCCACGGCGGGGCCCGACGACGTGGTGGTCGTCCTGCTGCCCGACGGGGGCCGCGGCTACCTGTCGAAGATCTTCAACGACGACTGGATGGCCGACTACGGCTTCCTGACCACGTCCTCCGACGAGGGGCTGGTCGGTGACGTGCTGGCGCGCAAGGGGCCGGGGCTGCCGGAGTTCGTCCACGCGCACCCGCACGAGTCGGTCGGCACGGCCATCGCGACCATGCGCGAATACTCGGTGTCGCAGCTCCCCGTGATGAAGGAGGAGCCGCCGGTCATGGCGGCCGAGGTCGTCGGCTCCATCGTCGAGCGCGATCTTCTCGAAGCCCTCTACCACGGCAGGCTCTCCTCCGACGACCCGATCTCCGAGCACATGTCGGCGCCGCTGCCCACGATCGGCAGCGGTGAGCCCGTGGCGCGGGCGGTGGAGGCGCTGGAGAAGGCGGATGCGGCGGTGGTGCTGGAGGACGGCAAGCCCGCGGGGCTGATCACCCGGCAGGACCTGCTCGCCTTCCTGGCCAACCACTGAGCGGTCGCTTCCGCCTGTCCGGAGGGACGTCCGCCGGAGCGCCGAGGAGGGCCGGGACCGGGTCCTCCTCCTCGCCTCACCCTGAGGGACCGCCTCAGGGGAGGGGGAACTCGGCGACCACCTCCCAGGCCCCGTCGGGTGCCGGGCCCGCGTAGAGCCTGCCGCCCAGCGCCTCCACCCGCTCGGCCATCCCGACCAGCCCGAACCCGCCGCCCAGCCGGGACACCCGCGGGTCGGCGCCGGAGCCGAAGTTGCGGACCCGCAGCGCCGCGACCTGCTCGTGGCGCCGCAGGTCCGCCTCCACCCAGGCCGAGCGGGCCGCGTGCTTGCGAATGTTCGTCAGCGCCTCCTGGAGCACCCGGTGCAGGGTGGTCATGACCTCCGGCGGCAGCGTGCGGTCGTCGAGCCCCTGGCCGATCTCGAACGCCACCTTCGGCCCCTCGGCCGAGAACCGGTCGGCCAGCATCCGCAGGTCGGCCAGCGTGACTCCGGGCCTGCGGTCGGCGCCGTCCTCGGTGCGCAGCACGGTGACCATGCGCCGCATCGACGTCAGGGCCTCCGAGCCCGCCGTCGCGATCGCGTCCAGGGCCGGGGCCACCGCCTCCGGTTTGGTCTCGGCGACCGTACGCGCCGCCTGGGCCTGGACCACGATGCCCGTGATGTAGTGGGCGACCAGGTCGTGGAGCTCTCTGGCGAGTTCGAGGCGTTCCGCCCGACGTACGGAATGGACCGCCTCGGTGCGGCGCTCCTGCTGGAAGCGCAGGTAGCCGCCGATGCCGACGGCCATCGACCACCCCGCGAACAGCAGGAACGCGTAGCCCAGGCCCGCGTTCTGGAACTCGCGCGCGCTGGCCTCGAACATGAAGACGGCCAGCGTCACGCAGGCCAGCACCGCGGCCCGGCGCACCGGCTCGACGTGCCGCAGCACCCCGATGAGCAGGACGAGCAGCGCGCCCGTCTCCACCAGACCGGGCGCGCCGTCGACCCCGGTGCTCGTGAACAGCGTCGACACGCCGAACGACAGGGCCAGCACGATGCTGAACCCCTCCAGCCGGTATCTGCGCCGCAGCAGCACGGCCGTGAAGCCGCACGCGCCGCAGATCGGCACGAGCCACTGCAGACCGCCGACGGTGGCGGCGAGAACGAGGTCGAGCGGCATCAGCAGGGCCAGCCAGCCGAGCATGGCGATCTCGCTGAGCCTGCGGATCCAGTAAACGACGCGTTTTCGTTCCCCCACGGCCCCGAGCCTAAGCCGGAAGTCGGACATGCCGTATCGACCGTTCGGCCGAGGACGCCGGCCGGAGACCAGCCCTTCAGCGGAGGCGCCTGACGGGGTCCGTCACGGACCATGGGAGATGTCGGAAGGGGACGAAGAAATGGTTGCCATCGGGTTCGCACTACTGGGCGCGGGACTGGTCGTCGCGGCGCTGCTCGCGCTGGCCGACCCCGTGCTGCTCTCGCGGATCAACGGGGAGCGGGCGGAGGGCGGCAGCGGCCGGTTCATCGAGGCGGACGTCGTACGGCTCACGCCCCGGCCGGGCGAGGACCGCCACCAGCCCAAGGCGGCCTGACGACCCGGGCTCGCGCGGGCATGGTACGCGAGCCCTCACACG
>NZ_BAAAZP010000081.1:133372-163536 GCF_039536965.1 Nonomuraea antimicrobica
ATGAACAACGGTTTTGAGACGCTGGCCATCCACGCAGGTCAGGAGCCCGATCCGCTGACAGGCGCGGTCGTGCCCCCGATCTACGCCACGTCCACCTACAAGCAGGACGGCGTGGGGGGCCTGCGTTCCGGATACGAGTACAGCCGATCGGCCAACCCCACCAGGACCGCGCTCGAGACCGCGCTGGCCGCGGTGGAGGGCGGGGCGAGAGGGCTGGCGTTCGCCTCGGGGCTGGCCGCCGAGGACACCCTGCTGAGGGCGGTGTGCAAGCCGCAGGATCACGTGATCATCCCGAACGACGCGTACGGCGGCACCTACCGGCTGTTCGCCAAGGTGCACAAGCGCTGGGACCTGCACTACGACCCGGTCTCGCTGCACGACCTCGACGCCGTGGCCGCGGCGATGACGCAGAAGACCAAGGTGGTCTGGGTCGAGACGCCCACCAACCCGCTCCTCGGCATCGCCGACATCGCCGGGCTGGCCCAACTGGCCCACGAGAACGGGGCGCTGCTGGTGGTGGACAACACGTTCGCCTCGCCGTACCTGCAGCAGCCGCTCGCCCTGGGGGCGGACGTGGTCGTGCACTCGACCACCAAATACGTGGGCGGGCATTCCGACGTGGTCGGCGGGGCGCTGGTGTCCGGCGACGCCGCGCTCGGCGAGGAACTCGCCTACCACCAGAACGCGATGGGGGCGGTGGCGGGGCCGTTCGACGCGTGGCTGACGCTGCGCGGGCTCAAGACCCTCGGCATCCGGATGGACCGCCACTGCGACAACGCCGAGCGCGTCGTCGACCTGCTGCTGGCCCACCCGCGCGTGACCTCGGTGCTCTACCCGGGCCTGGCCGAGCACCCCGGGCACGAGGTGGCGGCCAAGCAGATGCGCCGGTTCGGGGGCATGGTGTCGTTCCGGGTCGCCGGGGGCGAGAGCGAGGCCGTGGCGGTGTGCGACCGGGCGAAGCTGTTCACGCTGGGGGAGTCGCTCGGGGGCGTCGAGTCGCTCATCGAGCACCCGGGCAGGATGACGCACGCCTCGGTGGCGGGGTCGCCGCTGGAGGTGCCGGGGGACCTCGTGCGGCTCTCGGTCGGCATCGAGACCGTCGACGACCTGCTCGCCGACCTCACCCAGGCGCTCGGCTGAGTGTGCCCGGGTTCCGGCGGCCCGGCCGGGTGCGGGCGCCCGGCCGGTCGCCTAGCCGGGGACGACCATCAGGAAGAGGATCACCAGCCAGATCACCGACAGCAGCCCGCTGATGGCGGCGATCCGGCCGTGCTGCACCTTCGCATCGTCTTCGGCGCTCTCGCTGGAGAGCGCCTGTACGGCGGTGCGCAGGTCGCGGTCGATGATGACGAGCAGCACGGCGGCCACGATGAACAGCGTCATCGACGCCGTCATGTACCACTTGCCGAGCAGCCCGCCGCCCAGCACCACGCCGAGGATCACCCCGAACACGAACACGCCCAGGCTGCCGAGGCTGTAGATCCTCGTCAGGCGCTGGATGAACTGCAGCGTGGGCACGTTCTTGGTGCGGATGGCGCGCGGCGCGGCCATCGTCGCGGCGGTGACCGGGCCGATCGTGAAGATCGCGAATCCGATGTGCAGCCAGAGAAGCAGGGACGACATGCGGGAGAGACTAGTCCCCGGTGATCTCGCTGGGGGACTCGACACTCTCTTTGCTCTCCGTGGAGCAGCGCATGCACAGCTCGTTGGCCGCCACCGCGACGATCATCAGCACGACGAGGAGAATCGCGGCGATCATGGATACCCCTCCTTCCCCCGTGTGGGACGTAAATATCGTCCGTAATGACTAGACGGCTGTGCAACGGAATAAGTTCGGCACGGGTAAGGTTGCTAATCGCCGCTTTTTCCTTACCGTTTGGGCACAAGGGGGTGCCGTACGTGGCCATCAGGCACGTCGAGCCGTATACCGACGAGTGGCTGCAACAGCCGACCAGCTACGTGCAGCGGGTCGTCGGGCTGCTTGGAGCCGAGGTCACGGATTGGTGGGAGGGGCCGTGCGACCCCCGTGACGCCACACTCATGCTGCCGGACGGCACGGCGCTGGTGTGGGACGAGGAGAGCGGCTGGCGCCTGGGCCACTTCGTCTCGGGCGGTCAGGGCCGGCACACGGAGCTGTCGGGCGTCCGCTATTTGGGTCACGGCCTGTTGCCCAAGCCGGAACGCGTGCCGCCGGCGCTCCAGGACGCCCGCGCCGGAGTGGGCGCCAGCTCGGCCTGGCGGCCCTGTTACCGCTCGCACCGCAACTGCCGCGACGGCTTCGACGTCGCCCTCGACTTCTACTCCCGGCTCATCGACGCCTGAGCTGAACACCCCCGCTCATCGACGCCTGACCAGGGGCCCGCGAGCGGGCGGCCCCCGGCGGCTGGTGGAGAACCAGCAGGAGGTGCTCGTCCTCGCCGTGTCTCACCGTGCCCGAGCGTTCGAACCCGTGCCTCTCCAGCAGCCGCACCGACGCGGTGTTGGCGTGGTGGGGGTCGGCGTGGAGCGGGCGGGTCTGCTCCTTGTCGAGGAAGAGCCCCATCGCGCGGGTGCCGATGCCCCGGCCCCAGAACGCCCGGCCGAACACGTAGCCGATGAACCGCCGCTCCTCCTCCCACCAGGCGACCAGGTGGCCGGCGAGCACGTCGTCGACCAGGACGGCCTGGACGAACACGGTCGGGTCGTCGAGGATCTGGGTCTCCCAGTGGCGGATGAACCTCGCCCGCTCGCGGGGCGCGAACCTCGAGCGTCGCACGGTCTCCGGATCGTGCTCCTGCTCGAGGAACGCCTCCAGGTCGGCCTCCACCACGTCTCTGAGCCGTACGACGTCGTCCATGACCGGAGAGCCTGCCATCCGGCACCGACAATTCCGCCCGGCCGGGGTGGCAGGGCCCGCGTCCCGAGGTGCCCGCGCACGGATCAGTCGCCGCGGTTCACCGGACCAAACACGACGTTCTCCTCCTCCTCCAGGACCCGCCCGTCGGCCCCGTAGGCCGTCACCGTGGCCGAGGGCACGGACACGAGCAGGACCTCCCCGCTCGTCTTGTCCGGCTCCCGCCGCACCTTCGCGGCGATCCGCACGATGAAGAACCCACTGGCGATCCGCGCCGGCGTGCGCCGCCCGTCCGCCCAGTCGATCTCCACCCGTTCCACCGCGTCGCTGACCCGCCCGGCGACGACCTGGTAGATGTCCTCCTTCTGGGTCTGCCGCTCACCGACGGTGTACGGGTGCCTCACGGCGGTGTACGCGTCCACCTGGAGATCACCGGAGAACCCGTCCAGGTCACCCGGCGCCTTGAACCCCCAGTAGGTGAGGACCGGCCGATCCGCCATGTCCTTCTGGGCGGTCGGCGTGCACAGGACGAAACCGGCCTCGCTGCCCACCAGAGCAGTGCTCCCGCCCTCGTCCCGGTAGTCCACCAGGACCCGGAAGTCGTCGACCGACCCCTGCCCGGCGATCCGCAGGTCGCCGTCCATGCTGTGCGCGGGACCGCCCTGGGGCATGCACTCGCGCACCAGCCGCGACTGCTCGGGCGTGTTGTCCGGCAGGGTCGCCACCCGGGCCGCGCTGTCGGGGCCGAGGCCGTTCGAGGAGGGCACGACCAGCACCGCGACCGCCGTGGCGGCCACGGCCAGCACCGCGACCCCGGTCACGGACCTGGCCCGGCGCCGTCGCCGCGCGAGGGTCCGCGCGGCGAGCGCGAGCGGATCCACGGGGGTGGCGTCGTCGGCCAGGTGGCGAAGCTCTTCGGCGATCCGTCGTTCGTCGATGGTCACTGCAGGCCCTCCAGGATGACGCTCTCGCCGACCAGCTCGCGCAGCCGGGCGACGGCTTGATGGGTCTGGCTGCGTACGGTGCCCACCGAGCAGCCCATGATCTTGGCGACCTCGGACTCGGGGAGGTCCTCGTAGTAGCGCAGCACCAGCACCGCCCGCTTGCGCGCGGGCAGGACCCGTAACGCCTCGGCCAGCGTGACGCGGGTCTCGACCTCGGACGTACGGTCGGCCACGCCGTGATCGGGAGGCGTTTCGAGCACGCGTTCGCGGCCCCAGCGCGGGCTTCGCCACCGCCCGACCTGTTCGTGGTACATGACCCGCCGGACGTACGCCTCCGGGTCGTGCCTGATGCGCCGCCAGTGCCCCGCGGTCTTGGCCAGCGCCGTCTGCAGGAGGTCCTCGGCGGCGTGCTGGTCGTCGGTCAGGACGTAGGCGAGCCTGATCAAGCTGTCGGAGCGGGTGACGACGAACTCGGTGAAGTCGCGTTGCTGCTCAGGGTGCAAGGGGCTCTCCTCGTGTCTCGCACCCTAAGACGCAGCGGGCCCGCCGGATCTATGGCGTCAGCGGGCGCGGCGCAGGCGCAGGAAGTCGCTGACGACGTATTCGCCGAGGCGTTCCGCGCTGGGGGAGAAGACGCGCCCGCCGTTCCTGCGGGCCACCTCGTCCACGAACTCCTTCAGCCGGTCGTCGGCCGCCAGCATGAAGATGTTGATCGTGGCCCGCCGCCGGGTCATCTTGTCGACCTCGGCCAGCGTGAGCTCCAGCGTCTCGTGCGACGGCGGCCACTCGAACGCCGATCGTCCGTCGCGCATGAGGTGGGCCGTGGGCTCGCCGTCGGTGACCACCAGCACCACCGGCTCGAAATCGGGGTGGCGGTCGAGGTGGCGGCCGGCGATGAGGAGGGAGTGGTGCAGGTTGGTGCCCTGGACCATGTCCCAGTCGAGGCCGGCCAGCTCGTCGGGCTGCAGCACCCTGGCGTAGTTGGAGAAGCCGATGATCTGTACGGCGTCCTGCGGGAACTTCGAGGCCACCAGCGCCTGCAGGGCCAGCGCCGTCTGCTTGGCGGCGGCCCAGGTGCCGCGCAGCGCCATCGAGTACGACAGGTCCACCAGCAGGCAGACGGCGGCGGCGCTGCGGCGTTCGGTCTCGGCCACCTCGAAGTCGTCGACCGACAGCCGCACCCCGACCCGGTCACCCAGGGTGACGCCGCCGCTGCGGACGCCGTTGACCAGCGTGCGTACGACGTCGATCGGCTGCTCGTCGCCGAACCGCCAGGGCCGCGAGGAGCCCGTCAGCTCGCCGGCCGAGCCCGCGTCGCGCTGGTCGTGGTCGCCCCGGCGGCCCGCGTCGAGGGAGGAGAAGACCCGGCGCAGCGCGGTCTCGCCCAGGCGGCGGACGGCCTTGGGGGTCAGCTCCAGCTTGCCGCGGCGGCGCAGGAGGTAGCCCTGCTCCTCCAGCTCGCGTTCGATCCGCTTGAGCGCCTCCAGGTCGTCCACCGCGGAGCGGCCGAGCGCGCGGCGTACGGCGGCCTCGTCGACGTCGTCGAGGCGCGCGCCCGGGTAGTCCTGGCGCAGGGCGGTCTCCAACTGGGTGAGGTCGGCCAGCTCCTCCAGCGCCGTCACGGCGTCGCCCATGGCCAGGGGCTCTTCGCCGGTGAGGCGTTCGGGGGCGTTCCAGGCCAGGTCGGGGCGGCGGGCGTAGAGGGCCTCGCCGAGGCGGCGCATCTGGTCGGACAGGCCCGCCTGCTCCAGGGTCTGGTTGATGAGGTTGCCCAGCTCCTCGCGCTGGCGCGGGGTCATCGAGGCGAGCATGCGCTGTGTGGCGGCGGCGCGGCGGGCCAGGATGTCGACGAGCTCGTCCAGGTTGCGGGGCTTCTCAGGAAACAGGTCGCCATATTTCGACATGAAAGAGTCGAAGTCGGCTTGCGTGTGCTCGCCCCTGGAGTCCTTGTCGAGCATGTCGTTCAGGTCCGCCATCATCTGCCGGACCCGTTCCATCGCCTCGGGGTCGGGGTTGGCCAGCGCGTCGCGCAGCCCCCTGAACTGGCTGTCGAGCACCTCCCTGCGCAGCAGGTCGCGCAGCTCCTCGAAGGTCTGGCGGGCCGCCGCCGAGCGCCAGTCGTACGTGCTCAGCTCCTGGATGGCGCTGGCCGTGTCTTCCGGCAGCCCGTCGAGGCCCGCCTCCCGCAGCCGCGCGTCGTCGGACGGGTCGGGGAACAGCTCCGCCCGCTCCTGGCCGATCGCCTTGTCGAGCAGCGCCCTGGCCCGCTCCAGCGTGCCGTCGAGGCGCCCGCGCTCGCGCAGGTCACGGCGGCGCCTGCGGACCTCCCTGAGCATGTCGTCGAGCCCACGCCGCTCCTGCGTGCCGGGCAGGCCGCGCTTGAGCAGGTCGCGCAGGGCGTGGACGGGCGTCGAGCCCGACAGGATGGCGTCGCCCATCTCGTCGAGGGCCGCGCGTACGTCGTAGGGAGGGGCCAGGGGGTCGGGGCCGTCGTGGAATTCGCCATAGCGGAAGGCCATCACGAAACCACGCTAACCCGAGAAACGCCCCCATGTGTGACGGCGGGTTCGCGGGCGCCGGGCGCTCAGGCGTCGCCGTAGATCTCCCACACCCCGTCGAGGGAGTCCACGCCGGGCGTGTAGTCGACCTGCACCAGGACGGGGTGCCGGTTCGCCTTGAGCGCCTTGGTCAGGTAGTTCCACGTGCAGGGCTTCTTGCCCAGGCCGTTCTTGTCCGCGTTGACGGGCTTGCCCGTCAGCCAGCCGTCGCCGCAGCGCGCGGTGGTGCGGTAGAAGCCCGTCATGTACGTGTAGCCGAGCGTGAGCTTCTTTCCGCCGGTCGCGAACACCACGGTCGTGTCGTCGATCCGCGTGATCGTGCCACGTGCCGAGCGGGATTCAGGCCAGTCGGTGACGAGGATCTCGTTGACGCGCACGGCCTTGCCGCCCTGGTACTCGACGCGCACCGGCACGGGGCCGCGCCCCAGCCCGGTGGTCAGGTCGCCGGGCGCGCAGCGGGTGCGGCCCAGCCCTTGGCGGTCGACGGCGACCTGGCCCTCGGTCTCCTTCAGGTCACAGGCCACCGTGACGCGCCCGTACGCCGCCTTCGTGTAGTCGAGACGCAGCTCCTTGGCCCCTGAGGTGGTCGTGAGCCGGTGGAACACGTGGCCCTGGCGCGTGACGCGGGCGGCCGATCTCGGCACGATCCGCAGGTGTCCTTCGCCGTTGGCCCAGGCGAACCCGAGGACGGCGGTGGCGGCTTCGGCAGGGCCGGTGAACGGCCCCGCCAAGGGCACGGCGAGCGTGCTCAGTGCGAGAGCGGCGACGGTGGCACAGGCAGGCGTACGCATGGGCGGTCTCCCCCGACGGCGTGATCAGCTATTCACTATGACGCCGGAGACCGCCCAGATGTTCACGTCCGGTAAACGGCCACCCCGTCAATGTCTTCCTTGGACAGCCGCCGCATCAGGTAAAGCCCTTCCAGCGCGAACTCCAGGGCGGCGGCCGCGTGGCCGGGCGACTCCTCGCCCGCGCCCATGCCCAGCCGCGACATGACCTTGGCCAGGCCGGACACCGGGCCGATGCGGTGCAGCAGCTCACCGGCCGCCACCAGCTCGCCCGACTCCACCTGGTTGCCCTCGGCGAACTTGTCGGTGACCGGCGACAGGTCCATGCCGCCCAGCCGGCTCCTGAACGTCTCGGCCGTCGCCCGCCGCAGCAGGTGGGCCAGGATCTCGGTCTCCCGGCCCTCCTCGCTGACCTCGAACTCCACCTTGCCGCGCAGGCTGTGGACCACGCAGGCGAGGTCGACCACGCGGGTGACCGGCTGCTCCTCGCCCGTGATCGCCGCCCGGCGTACGGCCGAGGCGGCCGCGGTCTCGGCCGCGGCGATCGAGAAGCGGGCCGACACGCCGGAACGCGCGTCGACCGCGGTCGATTCGCGCACCAGCCGGGTGAAGCGGGCGATCACCTCGACCAGGTGCTCGGGGACGTCGGCCCCGATGTCCGGCACGGACTCCTGGCGGATGAGGGTCAGCTCGTCCTCGACGGTGAGCGGGTAGTGGGTGCGGATCTCGGCGCCGAAGCGGTCTTTCAGCGGCGTGATGATCCGGCCCCGGTTGGTGTAGTCCTCGGGGTTGGCGCTGGCGATGAGCAGGAGGTCGAGGGGCAGCCGCAGGTTGTAGCCGCGTACCTGGACGTCGCGCTCCTCCAGCACGTTGAGCAGCGACACCTGGATCCGCTCGGCCAGGTCGGGCAGCTCGTTGACGGAGAACACGCCCCGGTTGGTGCGCGGCACCAGGCCGTAGTGGACCGTCTCGGGGTCGCCGAGCCGCCGCCCTTCGGCGATCTTGATGGGGTCGACGTCGCCGATCAGGTCGCCCACGGAGGTGTCGGGCGTGGCGAGCTTCTCGCCGTAGCGCTCGTCGCGGTGCTTCCACGCCACCGGCAGCTCGTCGCCCAGCTCCCGTGCCAGGGTCTGGCAGCGCGTGCAGACCGGCGCGTACGGGTGGTCGTTGATCTCGCAGCCCTCGACCACCGGCGTCCACTCGTCGAGCAGCCCGGTGACGGTGCGGATGAGCCGGGTCTTGCCCTGGCCGCGCTCCCCGAGCAGGACCAGGTCGTGCCCGGCGAGCAGGGCCCGCTCCAGATGGGGCAGGACGGTTTCGTCGAAGCCCACGATGCCGGGGAAGCGGGGCTCGCCCGCCCGCAGCTTGGCCAGCAGATTTTGCCTGACCTCCGCTTTGACGGTGCGGTGGACGTGGCCGCTCTCTCGCAACTCGCGGAGAATACGTGGCTGATGCACGGGAACGAGACTACGTCCCCCGCGCGGAATGTGGCAGAGAGTTTCGCACCTGGCGGAGATTTCGGATCTTGACTATTGCGTGACGGTTCGTGCGCGTGCTTGTCCCTTTAGTGGGGAGAATCGGGCCTAGGGAACTTCGACATGTCGAGGGGGGCGAGATCCGTGGCCTTGATGACAAGCCGCTTCGCCGACGGCCTCGCCGTGAGTTCCGACCTGGTGGAGGCCGCGGAGAACGCCGTCGGCCAGGCACTGTCGAGGCTCAGCGGCCAAGCCGACCTGGTCTGCTTCTTCATCTGCGGCGACGATCCCGACGACGTCGCGCGGGCCGGAGAGGCCGCGATGAAGCTCGCCCCCGAGGCGCACGTGATCGGATGCAGCGCCACGGGGGTGATCGGTGACGGACAGGGCGTGGAGCTGGCGCCCGCCGTGAGCGCGTGGGCGGCGACCCTGGAGGGGGCGCGGCTGACCACGTTCGCCTTGGAGACGCTGACGGCCGAGGACAGGTTCGTGGTGGTCGGGCTGCCCGAGCGCGGCGGGGACGACCACGTGGCGATCCTGCTGGCCGATCCGTACAGCTTTCCGACCGACGCGTTCGTCGAGCGCTCGGTCGACGTGCTGGGCGACCTGCCGCTGATCGGCGGCCTGGCCAACGGGTTGCAGGGGCGGGGTTCCGTACGGCTCTTCGCCGACGGGGAGATCTACACCGAGGGCGCCATCGGCGTGCTGCTCAGCGGCCCGGTCAAGGTCAGCACCGTGGTCAGCCAGGGCTGCCGCCCGATCGGGCCGAGCATGGTCGTCACCGCGGCCGAGGACAACCTGCTGCTGGAGCTGGCCGGGCAGCCGGCGCTGGCCCGGCTGGAGGACATCGTCAGCGAACTCGACGAGGACGATCGCGAGCTGGTCGCCTCGGGCCTGCAGATCGGCCTGGCCATGGACGAGTACGCCGAGCGCCACGAACGCGGCGACTTCCTCATCAGGGGTGTCATCGGCATCGACCCCGAGCGCGAGGCCGTGGCCATCGGCGACATCGTCGAGATCGGCAGGACGGTCCGCTTCCAGGTACGCGACGCGGCCACCGCCGACGAGGACCTGTACGACCTGCTCGACGCCCACCGCGAGGAGATCGGCAAGGTGGACGGGGCGCTGCTGTTCTCCTGCAACGGGCGGGGCTCGGCCATGTTCGGCACCGCCGACCACGACCCGGTCGCGCTGCGCGACACGCTGGGGCCCATCGGCGTGGCGGGCTTCTTCGCCGCCGGCGAGGTCGGTCCCGTCGCGGGGCACAACCACGTGCACGGGTTCACGGCCTCCGTGCTGGTCTTCTCCGGCTCCTCGGGAGGGCCGTGAGCCCATGGCCCGGCGCACGCTGAAGAGGACGCCGGGCCGGGTGTCACGCGTCAGCCGGGGCGGCTGCTCAGGCTGGGCCCTTCGCCTCCGGTGCCGGAGTCGAGGCGGGGCCCGTCGTCCTGCCCCTCCGAGGTGCCGCCCTGGGACGGCGCAGGAACCGGCATCGAGGTGGGCTCGCACGGCGCGACCTGGCCTCGTACGATCTCCAGCGTGGTCGCGAACGGCGGCGCGGAGTCGCCGTCCGCGCTCTTCGAGACGGCCAGGACCAGCGTCGACCCCTCCGGCACCTGCCCTCTCTCGATCGCGAACGTGATCCCGTCGGCGTCGCGGCCGATTCTGGCCCCGAACCGCCCCTGGCCGCCCCCGTGCTCGCCGCGCGGCTGCGCGCAGGTCTGGCCCTCCGGCAGATAGTCGACCACCGCCCTGACCCCGGCCCTGCCCAACTCGGCCGCCAGCCCGTCGGGGTCGGTGAACGAGTGGATCCGTACGGTGACCACGCCGTCGGCGCCCCTGGTCACCGCGTACGCCGGGTCGCCCGTGAGCCCGGTCACCACCACCGCCACTGCGGTGGCGGCCGCCGCTACCCCCGCCACCGCCGCGGACAGCCCCACGAGGCGCCGCCGCGAGCCGCGCCGGACCGGTGTCACCGCCGTCATCCCGTCCTCCGCCGTCCTCGTCGTGATCTCTTCCTTGAGTGCGCGGAGAAGACGATCTTCGAAGTTGCTCATGCCTGTCCTTCCAGGTACACGGCCGAGGGCGAAGCGACGTTCTCGAGGGCACGCCTGGCCCTGTGCAATCTGACCCGCGCGGTCACCTGCCTGATCCCCAGGGCTCCGGCGGCCTCGGAGACGGTGAGCTGGTCGATCGCGACGAGCTCCAGCACCGCGCGCTCGCCCTCCGGCAGGCCCTCCATGGCCTCCAGAGCGCCGCGCATCTGGCGCTCGGCGTCGATTCGCTCCTCCATCCTGGCGAGGTCGTCGTCGTCCATCAGACGGCGTCCGGCGACCCGGCCGGTGGCCCGCGCCTCCCGCGCGGCCCTGCGGTGCTGGGCCGACACGACGTTGCGCGCGATGCCGTACAGCCAGGCGACCTCGCTGCCCCGTCCGGGGCGGTAGGTGTCAGCGGAGTCGAGCACCGCCAGGAAGACGTCCGCCGTCAGGTCCGCGGCGAGGTGCGGATCGCTCACCCGCCGCACCGTGAACCTCATGACGGCATCGACATGGCGGCGATAGAAGGCCTCAAAGGCCACAGGGTCTTCGTTGAGGCGCACCGGCCTCGCTCCCTTCGTCGTTCGCCCGTTACATCAGTTCTTGGACCGAACGACGACAAGCGTTTCCTGGCGTCAGGCGGGTCGCTTGGGCTGGAACAGCCAGGCGTCGAAGAGCGCGTTGAGGTCTTTGCCGGACATCCGCTCGGCGAGGTCGACGAACTGCTCGGTGGTGACGTAGCCGTAGCGGTGCTCGGCCGTCCACGTCTTGAGCAGGTCGAAGAACGTGGCGTCGCCGACGGCCTTGCGCAGCGCGTGCAGGGTCATGCCGCCGCGCGTGTAGACCGACTGGTTGAACAGGTCGTCGGGCTTGGCCCGCCCCGGGGGGTATTGCCAGATCGGGTCGGTCTCCGGGCGCTTGAGCAGGTCGTTGAACATGGCGTCGGCGCTCTTCCCGCCCTTGTGCTCGGCCCACAGCCACTCTGCGTACGTGGCGAAGCCCTCGTTGAGCCAGAGGTCCTTCCACCGCTTGATGGTCAGGCTGTTGCCGAACCACTGGTGCGCCAGCTCGTGCGCGATGATCGACTCGTCGGGGTTGAACCCCCCGTAGAGCGGCTTGGTCTGGTTTTCCAGCGCGTAGCCGGCGGGGTAGTCGTCGATGACGCCGCCGGTCGAGGAGAACGGGTAGGGGCCGAAGACCGTGGACCAGTAGTCGGTGATCTCGCCCGAGCTGGTGTAGAGGGCGTCGAGCGAGTCTTTGAACTTGGGGTCGGTGGCGGCGAGGTTGGGGATGCCGGCCGCCGTGCTGCCCTGGCGGAGCTGGAACGCGCCAAGCGTGACGGTGGCCAGGTAGGTCGCCATCGGGTGGCGCTCGCGCCACCGGTAGGTGGTCTTGCCCTCCGCGGTGGCGGGCTGCCCGGCCTGCTCGCCGTTGGCCAGGACCGTCACCCCGGCGGGCACGGTGATCGTGAAGTCGAACGTGGCCTTGTCGGCGGGGTGGTCGTTGCTGGGGAACCAGGTCTTGGAGCCGTTGGGCTCCGAGGCCACGAACGCGCCGTCGGAGGTCGGGATGAAGCCGTAGGTGCCCAGGTTGGCGTTGTGCTTGGCCGGCTGGGGCAGGCCGGAGTAGGTGACCTTGACGGTGAAGGAGGTGTCGTCGCCGATCGTACGGGCGGGCCGCACGGTCAGCTCGTCGCCCTGCCGGGCGAAGCGCGCGGGGGAGTCGTCGACGGTGACCTCGCGCACGTCGAGCCCGCTCAGGTCGAGGTTGAAGCTGGACAGCTCCTGGGTGGCGGCGGCGCGGATGGTGGCCACGCCGTCGAGTCGCCTGCTGCTGGGCGTGTAGTCGACCGCCAGGTCGTAGTGGGAGACGTCGTAGCCGCCGTTGCCGTCGCGGGGGAAGTCGGGGTCGCCGATGCCGGGCGCGCCCGCGTTGTGGTCGGCGAGCATGGAGCCGCCCACGGGGGGCGGCGCGTCGGCGGGTGAGCAGGCGAGCACGCTGACGAGCGCCGTCAGCAAGGCCACCCCGCGCCTGTCGAAACGCATTGCCGAAGATGCCCCCTTCGAATCGTGACCAGAATCTTACGCTGGGTCAGGCATTGACCACGACCGTCCTGGCGGCCTTGTCGTGCAGGGCCTGTTTACGGGGATCGAAGAGGATCCAGCCGAGGTCCAGCAGAGGGCCGACGCAGCAGAGCCATTCGAACAAGGTCGCCACGGCCTGCCTCACTGCCGCCTGCCCCACGCCTATCCTCGCGCCGTTCTCCTGTACGACACGCATGCCGAACAATTTTTTGCCCAAAGTCTGCCCGTTCCAGAAGGCGTGCAGCAGCCAGAAGTAGAGGAAGGCCACGAGGCTGGCCACGAAGGTGTGCTCTATCGGATAGCGGTCCCAGACGCCGCGACTCCCGTCCCAGGCGTAGTTCCAGCTCGTCCAGGTGAACGGGGCGGCGATGATGTTGACGATGAGCAGGTCGAGGACGCCGGCGAACAGTCGCCGCCAGCGTCCCGCCAACCCCGGTGGCGACAATCCCATGAATTGTGGATGACCACCACTAAGTCGGGACAAACTAAAGGTTGCCCCTGCGTTCCTGCTCGCGCTCGATCGCCTCGAACAGGGCCTTGAAGTTGCCCTTGCCGAAACCCAGCGAGCCGTGCCGCTCGATCAGCTCGAAGAAGACCGTGGGCCGGTCCTGCACGGGCTGGGTGAAGATCTGCAGCAGGTAGCCGTCCTCGTCGCGGTCCACGAGGATCTTGCGCCTCTTCAGCTCCTCGATCGGGACGCGCACCTGCCCGATGCGCTCGCGCAGCTCGGGGTCGTCGTAGTACGAGTCGGGCGTGTCCAGGAAGCGCACTCCCGCGGCCCGCATGTGGTCCACCGTGGTGAGGATGTCGTTGGTGGCCAGCGCGATGTGCTGCACGCCAGGCCCGCCGTAGAACTCGAGGTACTCGTCGATCTGCGACTTCTTGCGGCTGACGGCCGGCTCGTTGAGCGGGAACTTGACCTTGCGGCTGCCGTCGGCCACGACCTTCGACATGAGCGCCGAGTACTCGGTGGCGATGTCGTCGCCGATGAACTCGGCCATGTTGGTGAAGCCCATGACGTTGCGGTAGAACTCCACCCACTCGTCCATCTTGCCCAGCTCGACGTTGCCGACGCAGTGGTCGACCGCCTGGAACAGCCGGCCGTTCTTGGTGGCGGGCGGCGCGACCAGCGGCTCGGCGGGGACGTAGCCGGGCAGGTGGGGGCCGCCGTAGTTGGACCTGTCGACCAGGGTGTGCCGGGTCTCGCCGTACGTGGCGATGGCCGCGAGCACCACCTTGCCGTGCTCGTCCTCCACCGTGTGCGGCTCCTCCAGCCCCTTGGCCCCGTGCGCGACCGCGTAGGCGTAGCCCGCCTCCACGTCGGGCACCTGGATGGCCAGATCGACGACCCCGTCGCCGTGCTCGGCCACGTGCCGCGCCAGGTCCGTGCCTGGCCGGACCGGGGCACGGAACTCGAACGTGGCGCTGCCCGAGGTCAGCACGTACGCGGCGACGTCCGGGCTGCCGTTCTCCGGGCCGCGGTAGGCCACCAGCCGCATGCCGAACGCGGTCGAGTAGTAGTGGGCCGCCTGCTTGGCGTTGCCCACGGCGAACACCACGGCGTCCATGCCGTTGACTGGAAAGACATCTCTCATGCCCCCAACCTTCAAGTCGCCTGGACGAGTTGCGCAACAGTTACTTGTATGAGTGCACAACCTGCCTAGCGATTCAGCGCAGGCTCCGGTAAATCTGTACAGCATGACAATCGACAATCTCGACGCCCGGCTGATCGCCCTGCTGCACGCCGAGCCCCGGCTGGGTGTGCTGGAGTGCTCGCGGCGGCTCGGCGTGGCCCGTGGCACGGTCCAGGCCAGACTCGACCGCCTCACCGACAGGGGAGTGATCACGGGCTTCGGCCCCGACGTGTCTCCCGCGGCGCTCGGCTACGACGTCACGGCGTTCGTGAGCATGGAGATCAGGCAGGTCGCGGGGCACGACCCGGTGGCCGACCGGCTCGCCAGGATCCCCGAGGTGCTGGAGGTGCACACGATCACCGGCGACAGCGATCTGCTGTGCCGCGTGGTGGCCCGTACGAATGCCGATTTGCAGCGCGTCATCGACAGAATTGTCGAGGTTCAGGGCGTACTCCGGACTAATTCGATCATCGCCCTTGACACTCCGGTTCCCTACCGAGTGTTGCCGTTGGTCGCCGATGTTCCGCGCCGTCCGGGCCGCTAGCCCGTACTATCGCTAGGGGACGATGCACCGTTGTCGATCGTTTACCCTTGGCATTCGCCCAGCTTGCGGGGGTTGGGCGACGCTTGACGAGGGGGGAGCCGAGGGTGCGGAGCGGTGGTGGCGAAGGAATGCGGAAGCGACGGATTCTCCGAGTTGTATTGATTTCTGTCGGCACCGGAATCCTGGTATTTGCCGGGCTTTTCGCCGTTGCCTGGGCGTTGACTCCCATTCCCGATTCGACGCAGAAGCAGGCCACGGCGCAGGGCTCGGTGATCTATTACCGCGACGGGAAGAGCGTGCTCGCCCGGCAGGGGATCGACCGCAAGAACGTCGATCTCGCCCAGGTGCCCAAGCACGTGCGCGACGCGGTCATCGCCGCCGAGAACCGCTCGTTCTACGAGGACGGCGGCGTCTCGCTCAAGGGCACCGCACGGGCCGTGTGGTCCACGCTCACCGGGCAGCAGCTCCAGGGCGGCTCCACCATCACCCAGCAGCTCGTGCGCAACTACTACAGCGGGCTCAGCCAGGAACGTTCCGTGGCCCGCAAGTTCAAAGAGATCCTCATCGCGATGAAGGTCGACCAGTCCAAGTCGAAGGACTGGGTGCTGGAGCAGTACCTCAACACGATCTACTTCGGCCGGGGCGCCAACGGCGTGCAGTCGGCCGCCCGCGCCTACTTCGGCAAGGACGTCCAGGAGCTGAGCGTGGCCGAGGGCGCGTACCTGGCGTCGGTGATCCAGCAGCCCAGCCGCTTCGCCGACCCCAAGGGCTCCGACCTGGCGGCGGTGCAGCAGCGCTGGCAGTCGGTGATCAACGCCATGGTCCAGACCAAGGCGCTGACCCGCCAGCAGGCGTCCGCCGAGAAGTTCCCCGAGCTGCGGGCGCCGAAGAAGCCGTTCGAGCTCAAGGGGCAGGCCCAGTACATGCTGGAGCAGGTCACCGCCGAGCTCAACCGGCGCGGCTACACCGACGAGGACATCAACGGCGGCGGCCTCAAGGTCGTCACGACGTTCGACAAGAAGCTCATGCAGGCGGCCCAGCGGGCGGTCGACGAGGTGCTGCCCGACTCCACGCCGGAGAAGGTGCGCACCGGCCTGGCCGCCGTCGACCCCGCCACCGGCGAGGTCGTGGCCTTCTACGGGGGACGACCCTCGCAGTCGAAGTACTACGACAGCGCGTTCTCGGCCAAGGTGATGGCCGGGTCCACGTTCAAGCCGTACACGCTGGCCGCCGCACTGAACAACGGCTTCGACCTGTCCACCAGGGTCGACGGCAACTCGCCGCTGCACGTGGCCTCGGCCCCGCAGTCGATCCCCAACGACGGCGACCGCTCCTACGGGCAGATCAACCTGGTCAGCGCCACCCAGAACTCCGTCAACACCGCGTTCGTCGACCTCGGGCAGAAGGTCGGCCTGGACAAGGTCGCCGAGACCGCGGAGGCCGCCGGGATCCCTGCGGCCCAGCTCGACCAGCACAAGAGCGCCGCAGCCTTCCCGCTCGGCGTGGCCTCCGTGAGCGCCGTCCAGAACGCCTCCGGCTTCTCCACCTTCGCCAACAAGGGCGTGCACATGGAGGCCCACGTGGTGATCTCCGTGACCGACGCCGAGGGGAGCAAGCAGGTCGTCCGGCCGGTCGCGACCAAGGCGATCAGCGAGCAGGCCGCGGCCGACACCACGTACGCGATGGAGCAGGTCGTCAAGTACGGCACCGGCACCGCCGCGCGGCTCTACGACCGCCCGGTGGCCGGCAAGACGGGCACCACCGACGAGTCGAAGTCGGTCTGGTTCAACGGCTTCACCCCGCAGCTCGCGGTGGCGGTGGACATGTTCCGCGACGACAACGACACGGTCACGATCCCCGGGTACGGCACGCAGTTCGGCGGCCAGCTCCCGGCGCAGATCTGGCGGGAGTTCATGGCCGAGGCGATGGCGGGCAAGCCGGTCGAGGAGTTCCCCGAGCCCTCGGAGTACGGCTGGTCGTCCGACTACTCCGTGCCCGATCGCGCCACCGACGCGCCCAGGGGGGACTACCCGACGTCTCCGGCGAACCCGGAGTGGGGCTCGCCCGAGCCCGACTCCAGCTCGCCGCCCTTCGCCACCGAGCCGCCGGCGACCGAGACGTCGCCGAACGACGGTCAGTCGGACGAGCAGACCGGCCAGAGCGACCCGCCGACCACGTTGGTGCCCGACCAGCCGTCCGGCCAGCAGGACAACGGCCAGAGCAACGGCCGTCAGAGCAACGGCCGCCAGGACGACAGCCGCAGCGGCCAGCCCACCGGCTGACCCACGCCCGTCGCCCCCGACCGGCTCCCGACCGACCCCTGTCAGCACCGCACGGGCCGCCCGCGAGCCACGGGCCGCCTGCCGTCGGCGTCGCGAGCCGTCAGGTCAGGTCGTCAGCTCCGCGCGCAGGTCCTCAACCGTCGTCACGGGCAACCGGCAGGTGAAACCCCTGCACACGTAGGCCGCGGGGACACCGCCGACCAGGCCGCGCCCCTCCAGCAGCGCGGGGAAGGCGGCCGCGCGCGGGACCAGCGGGTCGCCGGCGCCCATGTCGGCGCCGTCGTCCCGGCCGAGCGCCACCACCAGCCCGGGAGCGTCCGCGAGCAGCGCCTCTCTGTGCAGCGCCGCCGTACGCGGATCGTCGGTCGGGCCCACCACGGCCACCTCCACGGGCCCCGACAGCGCCGCCCGCGCCACGGACAGCCCCCAGCCCGCGAACCGGGCGTGCGCCCCGGCCAGCACCGACACGGTGCCGAGCGCGGCGTGGGCGGCCTCACGGTGGCGCGTGGAGCCGGTCAGCGCGGCGAAGGAGAGCAGGGCTCCCGCGGCGGCGTACTGGCCGGAGGGGGTGGCGTTGTCGGTGGGGTCTTGCGGGCGCTGGAAGAGCCGTTCGGCGTCGTCGGCGGTGTCGTAGAAGCCGCCCGCCCCGTCGGGGAACCGCTGGAGCACGGTGTCCAGCAGCGACTCCGCCAGCCGTAGCCACCTGGCCTCGCCGGTCACGCCGTACAGCGTGATCAGGCCCTCGGACAGGTCGGCGTAGTCTTCCAGCACCCCGGCGTTCGTGCCCGCCCGGCCGTCTTTGGAGGTGCGCAGCAGCCTGCCGCCCTGGACGTGGGTGCCCGCCAGCAGCTCCGCCGCCGCCGTGGCCGCCACGACCAGGTCGGGCCGTTCGAAGACGACCCCGGTCTCGGCCAGCGCCGCGATGGCCAGGCCGGTCCAGGAGGCCACGACCTTGTCGTCGCGTCCCGGGCGCACCCGGTGCTCCCTGGCGGCCAGCAGCCGCGCGCGCACGTCCGCGTAGCGCGCCGGGTCGTCGGGGTCGCGCAGGAGTTGCAGGACCGACGCGCCGTGCTCGAACGTGCCCGCCTCCGTCACCTCGAACAGCTCGGCGGCCCACCGGCCGTCGTCCTCGCCGAGCACCTCGACCAGCTCGACGGGCGTCCAGACGTAGAATTTGCCCTCCACGCCCTCGCTGTCGGCGTCGAGCGCCGAGGCGAAGCCGCCCTCGGGCGTACGCAGCTCGCGCAGCAGCCAGTCGGCCGTCTCCAGCGCCACCCGACGGGCGAGAGCGCCGCCGCCCGCCTTCCACCAGTGCGTGTAGACGCGCAGTAGCAGGGCGTTGTCGTAGAGCATCTTCTCGAAGTGGGGCACGACCCACCCGGCGTCCACGCTGTAGCGGGCGAAGCCGCCGCCGAGCTGGTCGTACATGCCGCCCCTGGCCATCGCCGCCAGCGTCTTCCCGCTCATCTCGCGCTCGCCGGAGCGCAGCAGGAACTCCAGCACCATCGACGGCGGGAACTTGGGCGCCCCGCCGAACCCGCCGTTAACGGCGTCGTACGAGTCGCGCAGATTGTCGATGGCCTGCCGCAGCGTCTCCTCGCCCGGCAGCGGCCCGCTGGGCAGCGTGGTGTTCGCGTTGAGCGCGCGCACCACCGACGCACCCTGTGTGAGCACGGACTGCCTGTCGCCCGTCCACACGTTGTGCACCTCGGTGAGCAGCCGCCGGAAGTGGGCGCGCGGGAAGTAGGTGCCGCAGTAGAACGGGTGCCCCTCGGGGGTCGCGAACACCGTCATCGGCCAGCCGCCCTGACGGGTCATGGCCTGTGTGGCGCCCATGTAGACGGCGTCGACGTCGGGCCGCTCCTCGCGGTCGACCTTGATGTTGACGAAGTGCTCGTTCATGAGGCGCGCGGTCTCGGCGTCCTCGAAGCTCTCATGGGCCATGACGTGGCACCAGTGGATGTCAAGAAGCGGGTAACCAATGGCAGGATGAGTACCCCACACTGATCAGTAGGGGCACGTCCCGCCGTCTCGCTTCTTGCATCGCCTCCTCTCCCCATGGCCACCAGTCGACCGGGTTGGTGGCGTGCTGGAGGAGGTAGGGAGAAGTCTCACTACCGAGCCTGTTCATGAGATCAGACTCTCACACGGATCAGAACATGACGACGCGCGTGAGAACGACTTGCTGGTTCTTCCTGTCGATCCGATATTCGGCGATGCCGAGCCCTCTGGGGATGAGGATCTCTCGCCAGTCCGGATCGGCACCGACTTGATCGCTACCAGCGAGCCAAGGGTCCTCGCAGATGGCGACCGTGAGCGCGACGACCGTCGAGAAGATCTCCGGAGACACGGACGGGTCGGCGAGCGTGTCGGCCACGACCTCCGAGGGCACGACAGGCCATAGGTCGTCGTCGCTCACCGCGCGCCGTGCTGCTGCCGTCGGCGTAGGACGTCGTCCATCGAGGTGGTCGGCAAGGTGCCGGCTTCGGCCCCTGACCGGATCCGGTCGCGGTCGGGATCGGTGTCGAGCATCGCGCGGCCCCACCAGGCACTGAGCACGCCATCCAACTCGGGACCTTGCTGGGCTTCCAGGAGTTCGGCGAAGAACTGCGCACGGCGGCTGCCCCGCAGCGCGCTGGAGATGCCGCCGATGGTTCTCGGCACTCTCGGATGCTCCACTGCGCCACTGTGAACCGGCTGAGCGCTCATGACACCACCTTTCACGTCCTTCAGCCTACGACGAGATCTCAATTACTCGCAGGAAGTACGTGGCACCAGTGGATGTCAAGAAGCGGGTAACCAATGGCAGGATGAGTACCTTTACTGATCAGTAGGGGCACGTCCCGCACGACGCGGGTGAGGCCGACGTGCCGTCACTTTCCGGCGATCCGGCACCCGGCGGCGCCGAGCCCTCCCGGCGGTCGTGATCGGGGCTGATGAGCGGTGTTCTGAGCATGTTAGGGCCCCCGTGGCTGACTGAGGAGCCTGTCACGGCGTAGGTTACGGGGCGTGGATATGGACTTCGTCTGCGCCCACGCCGGTCGTCCGGCGTCCGCCATCACGCGCAGGGACCTGGCCCGCGCCCTGCTGTCCGTGCCGTCGGGCGTGGCCCTCGTGGCGCTGCCCGACCTGCGGCGGGCCATGATGTCGGCGGGTAAGCCCCTCACCCCGGCGTTCTGGGACTCCGCCAAGGCGACGCTCGGCTCGATCGAGGCGGGTGTCGCCACGGTGGGTGACGTGCAACGGTGGTTGGAGTCCACCGGCACCGAGCCGATCCTCATGACGCCGAGCTACTTCGTCTGGCCGGAGGAGGACGAACGCGGGCCCGTGGCGACCGAGATGTTCGCGCGGCTCGTGGCGTACCTGGAGGAACGGGTCGTGTCGGGGGAGACCGACCCCGACGCGCTGGCCACGGGTGACCCGGAGGCGCGCGCGGCCTACGAGGAGCTCCAGGAGCGGTGGCTGAGCACGCCGCTGCCCGACGGGCGGGTGCCGGGCAACGCGGTCAGCGACGAGCAGGACGAGGAGCTGTTCGCGGCCTGGGACGAGGAGGAGGAGTTCGCGCTGTCGGAGCTGCAGCGCATCATGGGGGAGCTGCCCAAGCAGCCGGACCTGCCCGCCGAGGAGCTTCAGGCCGCCGGGGCCCGCCTGCGCGCGCTGCTGATCCTGCCCGGCTACCCGGCCAACGTGCTGCGGGCCTGCGCCGGGTTCGACGACCGGCCGGTGCCCGACGGTGACGCGGAGCTGTGGTTGTCGGTGGCGGCGGGTGTGGCGGGGCCCGTCTCCGACCTGTCGGACGGGGAGGACGTGCTGGAGGAGTTCGCCGACCTCGACGGGGAGCTGAGCGAGGAGGACACCACGCTGGCCAACCTCTGCGCGATCCAGCACGCCGACTGGCTGGCGGGGGTGGCGGCGCTGGTCAGGCTCGGCCCCGGGGTGCTGGCCTCGCCCGAGCGGATGGCGCGGCTCATCGCAGAGTCGGAGGACATCGACGTCGACGAGCAGGAGATCGACGACCTCGACGCCACGGAAGGGTTGTTCGCGTCGGTGGTGGACCTGTGGACCCACCTCGGCATCGTCGACCGGGACGAGGTGCTCACCCCGCTGGGCTGGTGGGGGCTGCCCAAGGCCCTCGAACGCGCCTGGTCGCCCGCCGAATGACCGCCCGCGGAGCGTGACCCGCCGTCCACGACTCGGGACGGCGGCGCCCGCTCACTTGGCGGGCCGGTCCACCAGGTCCTTGAACTCGGGGTGACGCTCGATGTACTTCGCCACGTAGGGGCAGAGCGGCTGCACGCGCAGGCCCGTGTCGGCGCTCGCCTGAAGGGCGTGCCCGACCAGCCGACCGGCCAGCCCCTGCCCCTCGTAGGCGGGCAGCACCTCGGTGTGCGTGAACACGATCTTGGTGGGCAGCAGCCGGTAGTCGGCGAACCCGGCGACCTTGCCGTCCACGAGGATCTCGAACCGGCTCTCCATCGAGTTGTCGACTATTTCGATCGGCATCTACTTCTTGGCTTTCTCGTCGGTCTTCGCCTCGTCCGCTTCTTCGCCCTCGCGCGGCACCTGGATCTTCGACATCTGCTTGTTCATCGACTTGATCAGGATATACAGGGCAAGACCGAGAAACGCCACGACGAGGAACCCGAGCAGGCCCGGGCTGACTTCACCTGCTGCTAGAACCGTCACACTTCCAGTCTGCCACCGGGGGGCCGTGGTCCCGCCAGCGGTCGGCCCGGCAGTTCACCGTGCTCACCCGGCGGTTCGGCGCGCTCAGTGGCAGGCGGGCTCGACCTCGTCGGCGTGGATGCCCGCGAACAGGTCGTCCTCCGGCAGGTCGGTGTCGACCAGCGAGCGGGCCAGGTGGTAGTCCTCGGTCGGCCAGATCTCCTGCTGCAGCTCGCGCGGGCAGACGAACCACCAGCCGTCGTCGGGGTCGACCTGGGTGGCGTGCGCCATCAGGGCCTCGTCGCGGATCTCGAAGTAGTCGCCGCACGGCACCCGCGTGGTCACGGGCCACTTGGCGGGCCGGTCTTCCCAGCGGGAGATCCAGTCGGAGTAGGGGGAGCCGAGGCCCCGCTCGGTCATGGCCTCGTGCAGCGCCTCGAAGCGCTCCTTGGTGAAGCCCATGTGGTAGTAGAGCTTGAGCGGCTGCCAGGGGTCGCCGGCGCCGGGGTAGCGGTCGGGGTCGCCGGCCGCCTCGAACGCCTCGACGGAGACCCTGTTGGTCATGATGTGGTCGGGGTGCGGGTAGCCGCCGTCGTCGTCGTAGGTGATGATGACATGCGGCCTGAACTCGCGTACGGCGGCCACCAGCGGCGCCGAGGCGTCCTCCAGCTTCTGCAGCGCGAAGCAGCCCTCGGGCAGCGCCTCGTCCTCGTTCTCCGGCAGCCCGGAGTCCACGAAGCCCAGGAAACGCTGCTCGACGCCGAGGATCTCGCGGGCCCGCGCCATCTCGGCCCTGCGCACCTCCGCGATGTTGGCCACGATCTCGGGCCGGTCCATCTTCGGGTTGAGCACGGATCCGCGCTCACCGCCCGTGAGGGTGCACACCAGCACTTCCACGCCTTCGCGCACGTAACGCGCCATCGTGGCGGCGCCCTTGCTCGACTCGTCGTCGGGGTGGGCGTGTACGGCCATCAGCCTCAACGGTGCACTCACGGGCTCGATGCTCCTCAGTAGGACCGGTCAGTCGCCCAGAGAGGTTAGTTTCTGCTGGGCGGTCGCGAGGGCACACCCCTCGCGGGCGACAATTGTCTCGGATAACGCCGAGGGAGTGCAGGGAGATTCCGCCATGGTCACCAGAGATGCCGAGAACGGGCCCGTTCTCGGCACGCCAGACGACTTCCCCGACCGGCCCAGACGAGGGGGCCGGCTCGTCGTCCACGTGGTGATCGGCGTGCTGGTGGCCATCATCGCAGGTGGCTGGGGCTACGTGATGTGGTCGATGACGGCGGGCGGGTCGGAGGCGCCGGCGCAGGTCGTGACGTTCAAGGTCATCGGCCCGAGCCGCGCGGAGATCACCTTTGAGGTGTACAAGCCAGACGATAGGGTGGCCGTCTGCCGGATCAGGGCGCTCGACGTCGATCATGCGGAAGTGGGCAGCAAGGAAGTAAGAATCCCGGCTGGTGGGGGTAGTAAGCAGCTCAAGGAAAGCCTCGACACGAGCGGTCAGGCGACTACCGTCCACGTCCAGTACTGCAATCTCGTATAGTGAGACATTTGGGGAAGCGTTCGAGCGGTTAAGTTGTTAGCCTTTCGAAATTCAACCGTTCGCAACCTCAAGCGATCTCAGGGCCCCCTAGGCAAGCAAGGAGAACCCGTGGCCGACTCTCGCGATGAGAACGTCACCTGGCTGACGCAGGAGGCGTACGACCGCCTGAAGGCGGAGTACGAGTATCTCTCTGGCCCCGGGCGCGTCGACATCGCCAAGAAGATCGAAGCCGCCCGCGAGGAGGGCGACCTGCGCGAGAACGGCGGTTACCACGCCGCCAAGGACGAGCAGGGCAAGATGGAGGCCCGCATCTTCCATCTCCGGCAGATCCTCGACAACGCCCAGGTGGGCGAGGCCCCCAAGGCCGAGGGTGTGGTGGGCCCCGGCATGACCGTGACGATCCGGTTCGTCGGCGACGACGACGAGGTCACCTTCCTGCTCGCCTCCCGTGAGGAGAGCGGCGCCCCGATCGACGTCTACTCGCCCAAGTCCCCCCTCGGGGCGGCGATCAACGGCAAGAAGATCGGCGAGAAGGCGACCTATTCCCTGCCCAACGGACGGCAGAACACCGTCGAGATCCTCGAGGCTGTGCCGTACATCGGCAACTGACCCCCCTCGACGACGACCGCCGGGCCAACGTCGGCCCGGCGGCGTTTTCACGTTCGTCGGGAATTCGGCAGGATCTGAGTTTCTTAGTCAAAGGCCGTAAGCCGCGTAACAGGTACAACACGTACAAACTTGTGCCGTTCATCGTGGTGGCATTGGTGGCGGTGCTGACCACCGACGTGTTGCTGCTGACGCAGCCCGACGTCTCCTTCGAGGCCGAGTCCTTACGCGCCACCCCCAAGCAGTCGCTGCTGGCCGAGCAGCGTTCCGAGCCGCAGCCGCCGGCCCAGACCGCGCAGCCCGTGGCGCCCCTGGACAAGCTGTACAAGCCCCACCTCTTCGTGCTCACCAGCAAGCCCTTCACCGACGAACTGCTGCGGAAGGTCGCGAAGGTGTCCGGCGTGCAGGCGCTGGAACTCGCCGACGCGGCCTCCGTCACGCTCGACGGCAAGCGGGTGCAGACGCTGGCGGTCGACCCGTCCACGTTCCGCTCGTACACGCCCAAGGTGACCGCTTCGTCCGACGCGCTGTGGCAGAACGTGGCGGCCGGTGACGTGGCGGTCTCGTTCGTGCTGGGCAACGACGGCGGGCTCCCGTTGCACAGCCGGGTGTCGGTGGGCTCGGCTGGGCAGTTGCGCATCGGCGCGTACGCCACCACCGGGTTCGGCGCGGTGGACGCCGTCGTGTCCAAGGAGACCGGCCGCACCCTGGGCATGCCCCGCGACAACGCGCTCATCGTCAGCGCCCCCAAGGCCGACTCCAGCGAACTGCGCAAGAAGCTCCAGCGCGTGCTGCCCAAGGGCACGCAGATGGCCCTGGTCAACCCGGTGCTGCCGCAGCCGCAGCAGAAGGTGACGCAGAACAACTGGCCGGCGGGCTCGCTCATGACCGGCGAACAGCTCACGGTGGCGCTCAAGGCGGCCGCGTCCAAGCTGGGCCGCCCGTACGTGTGGGGCGCCGAGGGGCCCGACAGCTTCGACTGCTCCGGCCTGGTCCAGTGGGCGTACGCGCAGGCGGGGGTGCGGATGCCCCGGGTGACGCACCAGCAGTGGGTGACGGGGCCGCAGGTGCCGCTGGCGCAGGCGCAGCCCGGCGACCTGATCTTCTGGCGGCACGACCCCACCAACCCCGACTACATCTCGCACGTGGCGATCTACTGGGGCGACGGAAAGATGCTGCACGCGCCCAGAACGGGGGACGTGGTGAAGATCTCCCCGGTGAGCACCCGCAACCTGGCCGGAGTCGTCCGCATCAGCCCCGCCGCCGCCGCCAAGGTCCGCTAGCCACCGGCTCCCGCGCCCTCCCCTCTCGAAGCCCAGAGAAGCCCAGAGCGAACTCCGCCGAAATCCGGCGCGGGCCGGACGGGTGCAATTCGCCAGCAACTATGTAATCTTAATTACATGGCAACACACGACGACGAGACCGCACAGGTACGCGGTTGGTTCACGGGCCGCCTCCCCGAGGGCTGGTTCACCGGCGCCCCCGAGATCGTCAGGGACCGCGAGGAGATCGCGGTGCTCGGCACCCTTCCCGACCCGCCCGGCGACGTGTCCGGCGCCGAACGGGCCGCGCTCATCGAGGGTCTGGCCCGCAGGTTCAGGGAGGAGACGCGCGAGCGGCGCATCGAGATCGCCGGCGAGGCCGAGCACAAGTTCCGCCAGAAGGTGTCCTGGGGCGTCGTCTGCGGCGGCGAGACTGTGATGTTCACCACACTCTCCGTGCCCGTGATGACCCGGCTGCGCCAGGCCGAGCGCCAGGTCCTCGACACGCTCGTGGCCGCCGGCGTGGCCAGGAGCCGCAGCGACGCGCTCGCCTGGTGCGTGCGCCTGGTCGGCAAGAACACCGACACGTGGCTCGCCGAGTTGCGCGACGCGCTCCAGCACGTCGACCGGGTTCGCTCCGCGGGGCCCGACGTCAATTCATGAGACTGCCCAGCGGAAACGGCTCGGGCAATGGACTAAACCACTGGGGAAATTGGTTTAGACCAGCCGGATTGGACTGTACCACTGCGCTGAGTTTCGGCTCGATTTCCTCTTTTAAATCGGCTCCTCCTGGGTAGGCTCCATCAAATCGTCAGGGCCCCTGCCTGCGGCGACAGCCTGGCCAACAGGTCTATGCCAATTGGCTTTCCGGCCGCTTCGTCGTTAATGATGACTGGGCCCTGAGAGAGTGGAGGAGTCACCGCCGTGTCCGTTTCCGTGGTAGCAGCAGCACCCACCAGCAATAGCGAATTGGCCGCGTGGGTGAACGAGATCGCGGCCCTCACCCAGCCGGACCGCGTCGAGTGGTGCGACGGGTCGGAGGAGGAGTGGACACGCCTGACCAACCTCCTCGTCGAGCAGGGCACGCTCACGCGCCTGGCCGCCAGGCCCAACAGCTTCTACGCCAAGTCCGACCCCTCCGACGTGGCGCGGGTGGAGGACCGTACCTTCATCTGCTCCGAGCGCGAGCAGGACGCGGGCCCGACGAACAACTGGATCGCGCCCGACGAGATGCGCCGCACGTTCGGCGGGCTCTTCAAGGGCTGCATGCGCGGCAGGACCATGTACGTCGTGCCGTTCTGCATGGGCCCGCTGGGCGGTGAGATCTCCCAGCTCGGCGTCGAGATCACCGACTCCGCGTACGTCGCCGTCTCCATGCGCGTCATGACCCGCATGGGCGACAGGGCGCTGCGCCTGATCGAGGAGCGGGGCGAGTTCGTCAGGGCCGTGCACTCCGTCGGGGCGCCGCTGCGGCCTGGCCAGGCCGACGTGCCCTGGCCGTGCAGCACGACCAAGTACATCAGCCACTTCCCCGAGACCCGCGAGATCTGGTCCTACGGCTCCGGCTACGGCGGTAACGCCCTGCTCGGCAAGAAGTGCTACGCGCTGCGCATCGCCAGCGTCATGGCCCGCGACGAGGGCTGGCTGGCCGAGCACATGCTCATCCTGAAGCTCACGCCGCCCACCGGCGAGACCCGCTACATCGCCGCCGCCTTCCCGAGCGCCTGCGGGAAGACGAACCTCGCCATGCTCCAGCCCACGATCCCGGGCTGGAAGGTCGAGACGATCGGCGACGACATCGCCTGGATGCGCTTCGGCGACGACGGCCGCCTCCACGCGATCAACCCGGAGGCCGGGTTCTTCGGCGTCGCCCCCGGCACCGGCCAGGTGACCAACGCCAACGCGGTCAGGACCCTCTGGGGCAACAGCATCTTCACCAACGTCGCGCTCACCGACGACGGCGACGTGTGGTGGGAGGGCCTCACCGAGGAGCCGCCCGCGCACCTGACCGACTGGAAGGGCCGCTCGTGGACGCCTGACAGCGCCGAGCCGGCCGCCCACCCCAATGCCCGCTTCACCACCCCTGCCGCCCAGTGCCCGACCATCGCACCCGAATGGCAGGACCCGAAGGGCGTGCCCATTTCAGCGATCTTGTTCGGCGGCCGGCGTGCCACCGCCGTTCCTCTGGTGACAGAGTCGCTGAGCTGGGAGCACGGCGTCTTTCTCGGAGCCAACGTCGCCTCCGAGAAGACCGCCGCGGCCGAGGGCAAGGTCGGCGAGCTGCGGCACGACCCGTTCGCCATGCTGCCGTTCTGCGGCTACAACATGGGCGACTACTTCGGCCACTGGCTGGAGATCGGCCGCCGCAAGGGCGCCGAGCTGCCCCGGATCTACTACGTCAACTGGTTCCGCAAGAACGCCGACGGCAGGTTCATCTGGCCCGGCTTCGGCGAGAACAGCCGCGTGCTCAAGTGGATCGTGGAGCGACTCAACGGCGAGGCGAAGGCCGTGCCCACGCCGATCGGCCTGCTCCCTGCCACGCTCGACACCGAGGGCCTCGACCTGTCGGAGGAGGACCTGCGTACGCTGCTGACCGTCGACAGGGAGGTCTGGCGCGAGGAGGCCGCGCTGATCCCGGCCCACTTCGACAAGTTCGGCAGCCACCTGCCCAAGGAGCTGTGGAACGAGTACAACGACCTGCTCGACCGCCTCGGCTGAGCAGCGCTCCCGGCCCTGGCGCCGGACGTCCTCGCGACGTCCGGCGCTTTCGTCTGTCACGCCGGCTGAGGAGCGGTTGGACGGGAGCTAAACGCGCAAAACTGTATCCCTCGCGACGGAACCCTTACCGTGCCCTTAGGCGTCCTTTCAGAACGCCAGCCTTGATCGGCCGTACGAGGGGAGGCCGTGCATGGATCTGTTCATGCTGACCGTTTCTGTGGCCGTCGCGGTCTACGCCGCCGGCGCCATCCTGACGAGCACACGCGGGCACGCGGCGAGCCGGGCCGCCGCGACGGGGGCCCGCCCGCACGACCTCGGCCACTACGACCTGGCGTACCTGATGGGCGGGCCGGAGAGGGTGGCCGACACCGCCATCGCGCTGCTGGCCGACACCGGCGCCATCCGGGTGTCGCGCGGCGGTCGGGTGCACCAGGTGAGGTCGGGAACCGTCACGAGAGAGCCCGTCGAGGAGACCGTGCTGGGCGTGGTGGCCGCCTACGTGAGCCTGTCCGTCACCGCGCTCAGGGCCGAGGTCGTCAGGAGCCCGGCGATGGAGTCGCTCAAGCAGCACCTCACGGCGGAGGGGCTGCTCGCGGTGGTCGACCCGTTCGCCACGGTGCACAGGCGGAGCCTGCGGCTGCGGGCGGTGGCAATGGTCGCGTTCGTCGGTGCCGTGATCGAGGTGCTGACCGTCCTCACGAGCCCGAGTCTCGTCGCCGTGTTCGCATCGGTCGTCTTCGCCGGCACGTGGATCGGCTCGGAGGCCGCGCTCGCCCGCCTACGACGTTCGCCGGGGGTGGCGCTGACCGCGTCGGGCCGGGAGGCGCTGGAGTCGGCCAGGCGCTCGAACGTCCGGGGCGTCGCGCACGGGCCCGTCCCGCTGGCCCTGTACGGCCTCGGCGAGGTGCGGGACGCGAGCCTACGTGCCGAGCTGCGACGGGACGCCCGGAGGCGGCGCGGGTCCTCGTACGCCGGAAACGGCTCGGCCGGGTGCGGCAGCGGTGGGAGCGTGCACAGCGGGTCGGGCTGTGGGAGCGGGTCGTCCGGCTGCGGTGGGGGCAGCAGCTGCGGCGGCGGCGGCGGTTGTGGCGGCGGGGGAAGCTGAGATGGCCGGACTCGGAGTGGGCATCGGCTGGCGGCCGGAGCTGGACCTGACGATCGAGCGGATGGCCGGCGTCGACTTCCTCGAAGTGGTCGCCGAGAACCTCAGGCCCGCCCGCCTGCCCGAGTCCCTGCGGGTCTTACGGGCCAGGGGCCTGCCGGTGATCCCGCACGGCGTGTCGCTCGGGATCGGCGGCGCCGAGCCGCCCTCCCCGGCCCGCCTGGCCCACCTGGCCGCCTGCGCACAGGCGCTGGACGCGCCGCTGGTCAGCGAGCACCTGGCGTTCGTCAGGGGTGGCGGTCTGGAGGCCGGGCACCTGCTGCCGGTCCCGCGTACGCGGGCGTCGCTGCGGGTCGTCACCGAGAACGTCCGCCGCGCCCAGGACGCCCTGCCCGTCCCCCTGGCCCTGGAGAACGTCGCGGCCCTCTTCGGCTGGCCGGACGACGAGCTGACCGAGGCCCAGTTCCTGGCCGAGCTGGTCGAGCGCACCGGGGTCGGGCTGCTCGTCGACGTGGCCAACCTGCACACCAGCCAGGTCAACCTGGGCCTGCCCGCCGTGGCGGCGCTGGACACGCTCCCGCTGGAGCGCCTGGCCTACGTCCACGTCGCGGGCGGCTACGAGCACCATGGCCTCTGGCACGACACCCACACCACGACCGCGCCACAGGCCGTGCTCGACCTGCTGACCGAGCTGTGCGCCAGGACCAGCCCGCCCGGCGTGCTGCTGGAGTGGGACGACGAGTATCCGAGCGACGCCGTGCTGGTGGACGAGCTGGCGCGGATCAGGGCCGCCATGGCCCTGACCGGAGACCCCCGGTGACGGACGAGACCGCATGGGCCCGGCTCGCCGAGGCACAGGCACAGGCACGGGTGGCGGCCGACGAGGCGGAGCGGGCGCGGCTCGCCGAGGCGCAGGCCAGGGTGGTGGCGGCGCTGGTCGCGGGGGCGGAGACGCCTGATGGGTTCGACCCGGAGCGGATGGCCGCCCAGGCCGCCGGCCTGGTGGCCAAGCGCCGCGCCATCGTCGCCGGGATCCGCCCCGACACGGCCGTCGCGGCGGGGCCCGACCTGGCCGCCGAGTTCGCCG